>JBKPTT010000204.1:0-25271 GCA_046735635.1 Acidobacteriota bacterium
CAGGGAAAATAAAAGAAATGCTGATTGCCGATTGCTGGTTGCTGATTTATTGACGGATTGAGAATCAGTAAATCAATCAACAATCAGCAATCGTCAATCAGCATTTCGGAGATACACAAAAGATGGCGACAGCGTTCAGCGACAAAATCCGCATCCGTTTGAAGGCGTACGACAACCGGGTGCTCGATCAGTCCACGACGGAGATCGTGGACACGGCGCGCCGGACCGGGGCCCGGCTGGCGGGTCCGATTCCGCTTCCGACCGAAAAGAACAAATGGACCGTGCTGCGGTCGCCGCACGTCGACAAGAAGTCGCGCGAGCAGTTCGAGCTCCGCACCCACAAGCGGCTGATCGATATCTTCGAGCCGACACCGCAGACCGTGGACGCGCTGATGAAGCTGGATCTGCCGGCGGGCGTCGACGTCGAGATCAAGGCGTTCGGGAAAGAGCACAAGTAACTCGCGTTCGCGCTTCGCGATTCGCGGTTCGGGAGAACACGGAGCAGCACGCAACCGATCGTGCTGAGGATTTGTTGAATCCGGCCCAGGCGTGCAATCAGCAGCGCCTGCGGCCCGCGCGAGGCGCGCAGCCGCCGAGCGCGCGCGAGCGGGGGTGGGGCCCCGCGAGAATAAAGAAATGGTTACGGGAATCATTGGACGCAAGGTCGGCATGACCCAGGTCTTCGCGCAGGATGGCACCGTGTCGCCGGCCACGGTGATCAAGGCCGGCCCGTGCGTCGTCGTGCAGGCGAAGGCCGCGGCGACCGACGGGTACGAGGCGGTGCAGCTTGGCCTGGTCGAGGAAAAGCCGGCGCGCGCGGCGAAGCCGCTCTCCGGTCATTACAAGAAGGCCGGCGTGCCCCCGACGCGCGTGCGGCGCGAAGTCAAGGTGGCCAAAGGCGCCGAGGCGCCGAAGGCCGGCGATCAGGTGCTCGTCAACGGCGTGTTCAACAATGGCGATCGCGTCGACGTGATCGGCATCAGCCGCGGCAAGGGTTTTCAGGGCGTCATCAAGCGCCACAATTTCCGCGGCGGCGCCGCGACCCACGGCTCGATGTTCCATCGGGCGCCCGGATCGATTGGCGCGTCGTCGTTCCCCTCGCGCGTCGTCAAAGGCATGCGGGCAGCCGGCCGGATGGGCGGCGATCGGGTCACGGTACGCAATCTCAAGGTCGTGCAGGTGGACAGCGAGAACAACCTGCTCGTGCTGCACGGCGCGGTGCCGGGCGCGCCCGGCGGCTACGTGGTGATCCGGAAGGCGGTCGCGGCCAAGCGCATCGCCACGCCGCAGGCCGAGAAGCCGTCGAAGGTCACGGTCCAGAAGGGGAAGAAGTGATGCGCCTCAATGTTCAGAATGCCGACGCCGAAACGGTCGGCACCGTCGACGTGAACGACGAGGTGTTCGGCGGCCGCGTCAAGACCGACGTGATTTGGGCCGCAGTCGTCCAGCAGAACGCGTCGGAGCGCCGCGGCACGCATGCAACCAAGAGCCGCGGACTCGTGAGCGGCAGCGGCAAGAAGCCGTACAAACAAAAGGGAACGGGGCGGCCGCAGGTCGGCTCCACGCGCACGCCGCTGTGGCGGAAAGGCGGCACCGTGTTCGGTCCACAGCCGCGCAGCCACGAGTTCGACATGCCGAAGAAGGTTCGCGTCGGCGCGGTCCGCGCGGCGCTCGCCCAGAAGCTTCGCGACGGCCAGGTCATCGTCGTGGACAAGCTGGAAGCGGGCGAGGACGCGAAGACCAAAGACACGGCGGCGATGCTGAAACGCTGGGGCGTATCGGGCAAGGCGGTCGTGATCGACGTCAAGCAGGACGATCGGTTCGTGCAGTCGGCGCGCAACATCGCGGGTGTGAGGCTGGCGTCCGCGAGCCGGGTGACGGCGAGGGACATCGTCGATACCAACCATGTGATTGTGACTCGCGAGGCTCTGGAGAAACTGCAGCAAAGCCTCGCGTTGCTGTAGGCGCCACGCTGACAGGACGCTCTTATGAAGCTCGTTGACGTGATCAAGAAGCCGCTCGTGACGGAGAAGACCACCGTCATCCGCGAAGACAACCGCACACTCGTGTTCCGGGTCGCGCCCGACGCGACGAAGGTAGACATCAAGCGTGCGGTGGAGAAGCTGCTCGGCTCGAAAGTGGAGGCGGTGCGCACGTCCATCTCGCACGGCAAGATGAAGCGTCAAGGGCGCTTCGTCGGTCAGCGGTCCGACTGGAAGAAAGCGTACGTGAAGCTCCGCGAGGGACAGAAGATCCCGGAGTTCCTGGAGGGAGCCTGACGAATTGCTGAATGTTGATTGCTGAATGTTGATTGAAAAGCATCGACCACCAAATCAGCAATCAGCAATCGCAAATCAGCATTTTACGGATTCACCATCATGCCTATCAGAAAATACAATCCGACTTCGCCGGGGCGCCGATTTCAGACGGTGCAGGTGTTCGAGGAGATCACGGCGACCGAGCCGCACAAGCCACTCGTGGAACCCCTGCGGAAATCGGGCGGCCGCAACAACCATGGCGAGCTGACGTCGTGGTGGCGCGGCGGCGGGCACAAGCGCAACTATCGGATCATCGACTTCAAGCGCGACAAGCGTGACATCCCGGCGAAGGTCTCGACGGTCGAGTACGACCCGAACCGCTCGGCACGCATCGCGCTCTTGACGTATGCCGACGGCGAGAAGCGCTACATCCTGCAGCCGCTCGGGCTGAAGGTGGGGGACACGATTGTCGCGGGGGAGACCGTCGACATCCTGCCGGGCAACGCGCTTCCGTTGAAAAACATCCCGCTCGGCACCGAGATTCACAACGTGGAGCTGAAGCCTGGCAAGGGCGGACAGATCGCCCGGAGCGCGGGATCGTCGGTGCAGCTCGTCGCCAAGGAAGGCGAGTACGCGTCGGTGAAGATGCCGTCGGGGGAGATTCGGAAAATCAATCTCGAGTGCCTGGCGACCATCGGACAGGTCGGCAACGTCGACCACGAGAACGTTTCGATCGGCAAGGCGGGGCGCAGCCGCTGGCTCGGCAAGCGTCCGCACGTTCGCGGGGTCGCGATGAACCCTGTCGACCATCCGCTCGGCGGGGGCGAAGGCAAGACGTCGGGCGGGCGGCACCCCGTTTCGCCGTGGGGCCAGCCGACCAAGGGCTTCAAGACGCGCAACCGGAAGGCGACCGACCGATTCATCGTTCAGAGAAGGCAGAAGTAGCCTTCAGCTATCAGCCATCAGCTGTCAGCTATCAGCGGAAAAGCTGAAAGCTGAAAGCTGAAAGCTGAAAGCTGAAAGCTGAGAGCTGAGAGCTGAGAGCTGTTATCTATGTCGAGATCATTGAAAAAAGGACCGTTCGTCGACGTTCCGCTGCTGGAGAAAGTGGAAGTCATGAACCGGGCCGGCGAGAAGAAGGTCATCAAGACCTGGTCGCGCCGCTCGACCGTCATCCCCGAGATGGTCGGACACACCATCGCCGTGCACAACGGCCGCAAGTTCATTCCCGTGTACGTGACGGAGAACATGGTCGGCCACAAGCTGGGCGAGTTTGCGCCCACGCGCACGTTCAAGGGACACACCACCAAGAGCGACAAGGCGGCGGCCGTGGCCGCGCCGGCGGCGGCCGCTCCAGCCAAGGCGGGTGCGTAATGGCAGTCCAGGCGCATGCCACCGCGAAGTACGTTCGCACGTCCGCGCAGAAGGCGGGGCTCGTCCTCGATCTGATTCGCGGCCGCGACGTGAACAGCGCGCTTGCCACGCTGCGGTATGCGCGGAAGGGCGTGGCGCGCGATATCGAGAAAGTGCTGCGATCGGCCATTGCCAACGCGTCGCAGAAGGACGGATTCGGCGGCGACGTCGAGAGCCTGTATGTCAACGCCTGTTACGCGAACCAGGGGCCGTCGCAGAAGCGGATTCGGCCGGCCCCGATGGGCCGCGCGTTCCGCGTCGTGAAGCGCACCGCGCACCTCACGGTGCAGGTTGCCGAGCGCCCGTCGCAGATCGCCGCCGAGCCGGTTTCGCCGGCGCCCGCTCCGACGAGGAGTGCGGGCGAAGGCGAGCCGAAGTCTGGGCGACCCAAGCGCGCCCGTGGAGCCCGGCCCAAGCCGAAGGCCAAGGCCGCCGCGAAGAAGCGATCCCCGGCGAAGAGCGGCGCCGCAAAGAAGAAGACCGCAAATACGCGCGGCCGCGCAAAGGGAAAGGCTAACAGCTGATGGGTCAGAAAGTTCATCCGCACGGTTTCCGCCTCGGCTTCAACAAGACGTGGCGTTCGCGGTGGTTCGCCGACAAGGATTACTCGAAGCTGCTGCACGAGGATCTGAAGCTCCGCGACACGCTGAAGACGCGGTTCTCGCACGCCGGCGTGTCGAAGATCGAGATCGAGCGCGCCGCGAACAAGCTGAAGATCGACATCTACACGTCCCGGCCGGGCATCATCATCGGCCGCAAGGGAACGGAAGTCGACAAGCTGAAGCAGGAGATCCAGAAGAAGACCAGCCGCGAGGTCTTCATCAACATCCAGGAGATCCAGAAGCCGGAGCTCGACGCGCAGCTCATCGCCGAATCGGTCGGCATGCAGCTGGAAAAGCGCGTGGCGTTTCGTCGCGCGATGCGCAAGGCGGTCGAGTCGGCGCTGCGGTTCGGCGCGCGCGGGATCAAGGTGCGCGTCTCGGGCCGGCTGAACGGCGCCGAAATCGCGCGCTCCGAGTGGTATCTGCACGGCCAACTGCCGCTGCAGACGCTCCGCGCAGACATCGATTACGGCTTCGCGGAAGCCAGCACCACGTACGGCCAGATTGGCGTGAAGGTGTGGCTCTATAAAGGTGAACGTCTCGTCCCGCGCATCGGGCGCGAAGAGGATTACCGCGCCCCACGGCGCGCTGGCGCCAGGCCGTAGGAGAATTGCTGATTTTCGGTTGCTGATTGCTGATTGGCGGGTCTGAAGGCCCGCCCTCCAGGAAAACTCAATCAGCAATCAGCAATCAGCAATCAGAAATTCAGGGTTATCACCATGTTGATGCCGAAGAAGGTCAAGTACCGGAAACAGCAGCGCGGCCGGATGGCGGGGAAAGCGTGGCGCGGAGCCGACGTGTCGTTTGGCGACTACGGGCTCAAGGCGCTCGAGCCGTGCTGGATGACGGCACGGCAGATCGAGGCCGCGCGCGTTGCCATGACCCGGTTCATCAAGCGCGGCGGCAAGATCTGGATCCGCGTGTTCCCGGACAAACCGATTACCAAGAAGCCGCAGGAAACGCGCATGGGCAAGGGCAAGGGCGCCCCCGAAGAGTGGGTGTGCGTCGTCCGGCCGGGTCGCATCCTGTTCGAGATGGAAGGCGTGACCGAGGCGGAAGCGCGCAAAGCGATGCAGCTCGCGTCGGCCAAGCTCCCGATCAAGACGAAGTTCGCGACCCGGTTCGCAGAGGAGAAAGCGTCGTGAAGGTAGGGGAGTTCCGCGATCTCGGCGTCGACGAGCTGCGGCACCGCGAGAAGGAAATGGACGATCAGCTGTTCCGGCTCCGGATTCAGAAGTCGATGGGACAGCTCGAGGCGGCGCACAAGCTGAAGTCGGTGCGGCGCGACCTCGCGCGGCTGAAGACGGTGCTGCGCGAAAAGGAGACCGCGTAAGCCATGGCGACCAAAGCCGAAATCACCGGTCTTGTCGTGAGCGACAAGATGCAGAAGAGCGTCGTCGTTGCGGTCGAGCGCCAGGTGCGCGATCCGCTCTACGGCAAGACCCAGAAGCGGACGTCGAAATTCCTCGCGCACAACGAGCAGGAAGGCGTGAAGGTGGGCGACCGCGTGGCGATCGTCGAGTCGCGTCCGATGAGCCGGCGCAAGCGATGGGTCGTGACGAGAGTCGTGGAGAAGGCGAAGGAGATCTGAGAATTGCTGATTTGCGAGTGCTGATTGTCGATTGATTGACGATTTGCGGGTTGTCAATCCACCAATCAATCAGCAATCAGAAATCAAACGTCAGCATTTCAGGAGTTCACCATGATTCAGATGCGTTCCATCCTCGACGTCGCCGACAACTCCGGCGCGCGGAAGATTGCGGCGATCAACCCGATTGGCGGGTCGACCGGGCGCTATGCGCGGTTGGGCGACGTGATCACCGCGTCGGTGAAGGAAGCCACGCCCGACGGCAACATCAAGAAGGGCCAGGTCGTGAAGGCCGTGATCGTCCGCACCGTGAAGGAGCACCGCCGCAAGGACGGCAGCTACATCCGGTTCGATCGCAACGCCGCCGTGCTCATCAACGACCAGAACGAGCCGATCGGCACGCGCGTATTCGGCCCCGTGGCCCGCGAGCTCCGCGAGCGTCGCTTCATGAAGATTATTTCGCTCGCTCCAGAGGTCCTGTAAATGGCACGCCTGGCAACGCCGATTCGGAAGAACGACAACGTCGTGGTGATTACCGGCAAGGACCGCGGCAAGCGTGGCCGCGTGCTGAAGGTCATCGCCGAGAAGAACCGCCTCATCGTCGAAGGCGTGAACATCATCAAGCGCCACACGAAGCCCAATCCGCAACGTCAGATCAAGGGTGGGCTCGTCGAGCGCGAAGCCGGCCTGCACGCGTCCAACGTCCAGGTCGTCTGCCCCGAGTGCGGCAAGCCCACGCGGCTCGGGCGAAAGATCCTCGGCGACGGCCGGAAGGTTCGTGTCTGCCGCAAGTGCGAGGGAGTGGTCGACAAATGAGCCGCCTGAGAGAACGTTACGAGACAGAGGTCGTGCCGGCGCTGAAGAAGGAGTTCGGCTACGGCAACGTGATGGCGATTCCGAAGATCGAGAAGATCGTCGTCAACATGGGGCTCGGAGAGGCCACCCAGAACGCCAAGATCGTCGACACCGGTTCGGACGAAGTGGCGCGCATTACCGGCCAGAAGGCGGTCGTCACGCGCGCCAAGAAGTCAATCGCGCAGTTCAAGGTGCGCAAAGGGATGCCGATCGGCGCGATGGTGACGCTCCGCGGCGAGCGCATGTGGGAGTTCCTCGACCGCCTGATCTCGGTGGCGCTTCCCCGCGTCCGCGATTTCCGCGGCGTTTCGCCCCGCGGGTTCGACGGCCGGGGCAATTACACGCTGGGGCTGAAGGATCAGCTGTTGTTTCCCGAGATCGACTACATGAAGGTGGACAAGGCGCGCGGCATGAACATCTCGGTGGTGACGACGGCGAAGTCCGACGAGGAGTCGCGGAAGCTGCTGCAGCTGCTTGGGATGCCGTTCAGGGCGTCGTAGCGTCGCGGTTCGCGGTTCGCGATTGATGGATTGACGGATCCGACGATGAGAGATTCGACGATTTCGGATTAGGGATTCGTGATTAGGGATTAGGGATAGGAATTCAAGAATGGCAACCACTGCCAAAATCGCGAAGGAAGTGAAGCCGGCCAAGTACAGGATCCGGCTGCGTAATCGCTGTCAACGGTGCGGACGTCCGCGAGCGTATATGCGGAAGTTTGCGCTGTGCCGTCTGTGTTTCCGCAAGCTCGCGCTCGAGGGGGACATCGCGGGCGTCACGAAGAGCAGCTGGTAAAGGAGCTGTCAGCTGTCAGCTATCAGCCGTCAGATCGACGCTGAGGAGCTGATGGCTGGCTGAAAGCTGATAGCTGAAAGCTGAGAGCCAACGAATATGACCGATCCAATTTCAGACATGCTCGCGCGGATCCGCAACGCGACCATCGCGCGCCACGCGCGGGTCGAGATGCCGTCGTCGCGGCTCAAGGTCGAGATTGCGCGGATCCTGGAGAGCGAAGGTTACATCCAGGGTTTCAAGGTGCTCGAACCGCAAGCGGCCGAGCGCGTCCAGGCGCAGCTTCGCGTGTTCCTCAAATATGGACCGCGCGGCGAGCGCGTGATCAGCGGGCTCGAGCGCGTCAGCCGGCCGGGCCGCCGCGTCTACTTCGGCCGCGACAACGTGCCCGATGTGCTCGCCGGACTCGGGACGAGCATCCTGACGACCTCGCGCGGCGTGATGACGGGACGCGAGGCGATGAAAGCAGGCGTCGGCGGCGAAGTCCTGTGTAACGTATGGTAGGGAAGAATTGCTGATTTGCGATTTCTGATTGGTGATTGAACCAATCGACAATGAATCAGCACTCAGCAATCGACACGCAGCAGTTTAGGATTGAGTCATGTCCAGAATCGGTAAGAAGCCCATCGTCATTCCGAAGGGCGTCAAGGTCGATGCGCAGCCCGGCGCGGTCGAAGTCCAGGGGCCGAAGGGCAAGCTGCGGCAGCCGCTTCCCTCCGGGATCGGCTTCGAAGTCGAGGGGGATCAGCTCCACGCGCGGGCGCTGCGCGAGGATCCGGAGCTCGGCAAGTTCCATGGGCTCGCGCGCAGCCTCGTCGCCAACGCGGTCCGTGGCGTGACCGAAGGATTTCGGAAGGATCTCGACATTGTCGGCGTCGGCTACCGCGCAGAGGTGAAGGGCAAGCAGGTCGTCTTCGCGCTCGGCTACTCGCACCCGGTCGTATTCGACATCCCGACCGGGATCGAGATTGCGGTCGACAAGCAGACCCACATCACCGTAACGGGCATCGATCGCCAGGCCGTCGGGCAGGTCGCGGCGAACATCCGGCGGCTGCGCGAGCCCGATCCGTACAAGCAGAAGGGCGTCCGCTATACCGGCGAAGTATTGAAGAAGAAGGCGGGCAAGACGGGGGCGAAGTAATGGTCGGCGGGGTCTGAAGACCCCGCCCTACCGACACGTAGGACCGGGTCTTTAGACCCGGTCAACAAGCTTATGAAGATTAAAACTACCAGGGATCGCCGCCTCCGGATCGGGCTGCGGCAGCGCAAGCGGATTGCCGGCACGGCGGAGCGGCCGCGGCTGCGCGTGTTCCGGAGCGTGTCACACATCTACGCGCAAGTGATCGACGACATGTCGGGCAAGACGCTCGCGGCGGCGGCCAGTACCGAGCCCTCGCTGAAAGCGACCTTTTCGGGCAAGACGCGCGGCGGCAATATCGACGGTGCCAAGGCTCTCGGGAAGACGATCGCCGAACGGCTGAAGGAAAAGGGCATCACGCGCGTGGTGTTCGATCGCGGCGGCTTCCTTTATCACGGTCGTATTCGCGCCGTTGCGGAAGCCGCCCGTGAGGCTGGGTTGGAGTTCTAATGATTGAAACACGAGAAAAGATCGACCCGTCGCAGCTCGATTTGAAGGACACGGTCGTGAACATCAGCCGCGTCACGAAGGTCGTCAAGGGCGGCAAGAACCTGAGCTTCAGCGCGCTGGTCGTCGTCGGCGACGGTCACGGCGTGGTCGGCTTCGGCGTCGGCAAGGCGAAGGAAGTTCCGTCCGCGATCAAGAAGGGCATCGAGGCGGCGAAGAAATCGCTGATCCGCGTGCCGCTCGCAGGCACCACCGTGCCGCACCCGGTGCTCGGCCGGTTCGGCGCCGGACAGGTGCTGCTGAAGCCCGCGCCCGACGGCACCGGCATCATCGCGGGCGGCGCCGTGCGCGCGGTCGTCGAATCGTGCGGCATCCAGAACGTGCTCACGAAATCGATCGGGTCGGCCAACTCGCACAACGTGGTACGCGCGACCTTCGCGGGTCTCAAGGGACTGAAGGATCCCGGAGCCGTGCGGAGGCTCCGCGGCAAGGAAGAGCAGGAAGGGGACCTCGCCGCGGCGACGCGGTAACCAGCCATGGCGAAGAAGAGCGCAAAGAAGGACGGCGGCCGCAAGGTGAAGATCACGCTCGTCAGGAGCCCGATCGGGTTCGACAAGACCCAGGCGACGACCGTTGAGGGCATGGGTCTTCGCCGCATCGGTCACAGCGTCGAGCTCGTGGATACGCCGGCGACGCGCGGCATGATTCTGAAAGTTCGCCACCTCGTGACGGTGGAAGAGTAACGACTATGGACCTCTCAAAGCTGCGTCCTCCAAAGGGCGCGACACACGCGAAGAAACGCATCGGCCGCGGCCACGGCTCGGGCCAGGGCGCGCAGGCCGGACGCGGCCACAAGGGCGCCAAATCGCGTTCGGGCTGGAAGAAGAAGCGCGGCTTCGAGGGCGGCCAGATGCCGCTCCACCGGCGGGTGCCGAAGCGCGGCTTCCACAATCCGTTCCGCGAGGAATTCCAGGTGGTGAACCTCGACACCCTCGGCGAGCGCTTCGACGCCGGCATCGAGGTCACGCCCGAGCTGCTGCGCGAAAAGGGCCTCGTGCACCGGGCCGGCAAGGTCAAGGTGCTCGCGCGCGGCGACATTTCGAAAGCATTGACGGTGCGCGCGCACAAGTTCAGCGGGAAGGCGGCCGAGAAGATCGCGGCCGCAGGTGGTACAGCCGAAATCCTCACGTAAGGGGAACGGTATGGAAAGTCTCAAGAACATCTTCGCCGTCGCGGATCTCAGAAAGCGTGTGCTCTTCACGCTCGGCCTGCTCGCGGTGTATCGCGTCGGCGGCCATATCCCGACTCCCGGGATCAACCCGCAGGCGCTCGCCGCGCTCGTCGATCAGGCGAAGAACACGATGTTCGGGCTGTACGACATGTTCTCGGGCAGGAACCTGTCCCAGATGACGATCTTCGCGCTGGGCATCATGCCCTACATCAGCTCGTCGATCATCCTGCAGCTGCTGACGGTCGTGTGGCCGTACCTCGAGCGCCTGTCGAAAGAAGGGGAACTGGGGCGCCGGAAGATCACGCAGTACACCCGCTACGGCACGATCCTGCTCAGCGTCGTGCAGTCGCTCGGCATCGCGATATTCCTCGAGAAGAACACCGGCATCGCCGGCGGGCTGCCGCTCGTCTACAGCCCGGGATGGGGCTTCCGCCTGATGACGGTCCTCACGCTCACGACGGGGACGACGTTCATCATGTGGCTCGGCGAGCAGATCACCGAGCGCGGGATCGGCAACGGCATGTCGCTCATCATCTTCGCGGGGATTGTCGTCAACCTGCCGCACGCGGTGCTGGTCACGCTCGAACAGCTGCGCACCGGCCAGATGGGCCTGATTCGCCTGCTGCTGATCGTCGTGCTGATGTTCGCGGTCATTGCGGCAATCGTATTCGTCGAACGCGGGCACCGGCGGGTCACGGTGCAGTATGCGAAGCGTGTCGTCGGGCGGCGGATGTACGGCGGCTCGAGCACGCACATTCCGCTGAAGGTGAATACCGGCGGCGTCATCCCGGTGATTTTCGCGTCGTCCATCCTGGCGTTTCCCGCGACGCTCGCGCCGCTGATCCAGGAAGGCGGGCGATTCGGCTTTTTGCGCGGGCCGGTCGAGCAGATAGCGCCCGGGATGCCGCTGCACGATCTGCTCTATATCATCGGGATCATCTTCTTCTGCTACTTCTACACGGCGATCATCTTCAATCCGGATGACGTTGCGGAGAACATGCGGAAGTACGGCGGGTTCATTCCCGGGATCCGGCCGGGTAAGCGGACGGCGGAATACATCGATACCATCCTGACGCGCATTACGCTCGTGGGGGCGATTTACCTGGCGATCGTGGCGATCCTGCCGCAATTCCTGATGAGCGGGTTCAAGGTCGCGCCCATCCCGTTCATTGGCGAGCGGCTCGACTCCGTCCTGCCAAAGTTCATCACCGAGGGCATGAACGTGCAGTTCTACTTCGGCGGGACGTCGCTCCTGATTATCGTCGGGGTGGCGATGGACACGGTGCAGCAGGTCGAATCGCAGCTGATCATGCGGCACTACGATGGGTTCATGAAGAAGACGCGCATCCGGGGACGACGGGGCCAATAGTGGCAGGCCAGCAGGGCAGCTGCCCGGGCGCGATCAACGTCGTCATGCTCGGGCCGCCCGGCGCGGGAAAGGGGACCCAGGCGGAGCGGCTGGCGCGCATGCGCAAGCTGCCGAAGATCTCGACCGGCGACATCCTGCGCGAGGCAGTGCAGGCGGGTACGCACATCGGTCGCGTCGCCAAGGAGACGATGGAAGCGGGCAACCTGGTCGGGGACGACATCATGATCGCGATCGTCCACGACCGCCTCGGCCGCGAGGACACCCGGTGCGGATTCGTGCTCGACGGCTTTCCTCGGACCGTCGTGCAGGCGCAGGCGCTCGACCAGATGGTGGACGGACGCGGACCGCTCGTCGTGCTCGATATGGTGGTTCCCGAGGACGTGCTGGTCCGGCGGCTGTCATCCCGGCGGATCTGCAGCGGGTGCGGATCGAATGCGGCACCTGACGCGGCGAGCTGTGCGAAGTGCGGTGGTACGCTCGTCACGAGAGTCGACGACGGGATAGAGATCGTTCGCGAACGGCTGAAGGTGTACCTCCGGCAAACGAAGCCGCTCGTCGAGTACTACGCGGGGCGGGCGTCGTTCAGCTCGATCGACGGCAACCGGTCGCCGGCTGTCGTCGCCGCGGCTGTCGATACCGTGCTGGAGAATGCCGCACGCGGGGTGGCGCTGTGATCGTGTGCAAGTCGCCGTCGGAAATCGAGAAGATGCGTGCGGCCAACGCGCTCGTCGCCGAAGTGCTGGGTGAGCTCGCCGCGATGGTCGCGCCGGGCGTCACGACGAAGGAGCTCGACGCGGTTGCCGAAAGGCTCGTTCGGGATGGCGGCGCCGAGCCCGCGTTCAAGGGATATCGCGGATATCCGAACACGCTGTGCGCGTCGGTGAACGAGCAGGTCGTTCACGGAATCCCGTCCGCGCGCCCCCTCAGCGAGGGAGACATCATCTCGCTCGACATGGGCGTGAAGCTGAACGGGTTCTACGGCGACTCGGCTGTGACGGTGCCGGTGGGCGACGTCTCGGAGGAAGCCTCGAAGCTTCTCAGGGTGACGCAGGAGGCGCTCGAGAAGGGGATCGCGCAAGTGCGGCTCGGCGGGCGGGTATCGGACATCGGCCACGCAATTCAGGGGCACGTCGAGGCGAACGGGTTCTCGGTGGTGCGCGAATTCGTGGGTCACGGCATCGGCGCCGCGCTTCACGAAGAGCCGCAGATTGCGAACTACGGGGAACCCGGTCGCGGACCGCGCCTTGCCGAAGGCATGACGCTCGCCATCGAACCGATGGTGAACCTGGGCCGGCCGGCCGTGAAGGTGCTGGCCGACGGCTGGACGGCGGTGACGCGCGACGGGAGCCTGTCGGCGCATTTCGAACACACGGTCGCGGTGACCAAGGATGGCCCGCTCGTGCTCACGCGGCGTGCCGTTCCGGTAGTGCCGGCCCGGCTGCGCGTGTAACGCGACCGCGCGGTGGGTTGAGCGGATGTTCGAAAAGGATCCGCGCGAAGAAGACAGTCGCCGGGTCACCGTCGAGGGCATCGTTCGCGAAGTGCTGCCCTACGCGCAGTACCGCGTCGAGATCGACGGACCGAAGCAGGTGACGGCGCACGCGCCTGGGGGGCCGAAGCGGAACTTCATTCGCGTGCTGGTCGGCGATCGCGTGCGCATCGAACTGTCGTCGAGGGACATCACGCGGGGACGCATCGTCGCAGTAGTGAAGTAGAACCGGGACCCGGGGACGCGGGATCTGGAATGCGTCGATGAGCGAGTCGCGGTGAGGGATTAGGGATTCACGTTATGAAGGTCAGAGCGTCGGTCAAGAAGATTTGCGACAAGTGCAAGATCGTGCGGCGCCACGGCGTGGTGCGCGTGATCTGCCCGAACCAGAAACACAAACAACGACAAGGCTAGGTTGCCGATGGCCGGTTGCCGAATGCAGATTTGGAATGCCGGTTGGCGAATGCAGATTTGAGGGGATAACGAATGGCTCGTATCGCAGGCGTCGATCTTCCTCGTACCAAGCGGGTCGAGATCGGGCTCACCTACATCTACGGCGTGGGACGGAAGCGCTCGATGGACATCCTGAATGTCGCCGGCGTCAGTCCCGACGTGCGCGTCAAGGATCTCTCGGAAGACGACGTGCGGAAGATCAGCCGCGTTATCGAGGAGCAGGGCCGCGTCGAAGGAGACCTTCGCAAGGAGATCTCCATGAACATCAAGCGGCTCATGGAAATCGGGAGCTATCGGGGCCTCCGGCATCGCCGGAACCTCCCGGTGCGCGGCCAGCGCACGAAGACGAACGCGCGGACGCGCAAAGGCCCGCGCAAGGGCGCGGTCGCAAAGAAGAAGACTGTCTAGCTGTCAGCTGTCAGCTAGTCTTGTAGCTGATAGCCACTGAGAGCTGAAAGCTGAAAGCTGAGAGCTGAATCATGGCGAAAAACGAACCAGTCGACGCGTCAGCAACTCCCGAAACGGGAGACAAGAAGAAGGCCGGACGCCCCGCGAAGAAGAAGACGTTCAAGAAGCGGGGCGAGAAGCGGATCGTGCACCACGGATTCGCGCACATTCAGGCTTCCTTCAACAACACGATCATCACGATCACCGACCCGGATGGGGCAGTCGTGGCGTGGTCGAGCGCCGGCGGCATCGGCTTCAAGGGATCGCGTAAGGGAACGCCGTTCGCAGCAACGCAGGCCGCCATCGCGGCGGGCAACGCAGCGAAGGCGTTTGGGATGCGCAGCGTGGAGGTGCGGGTGAAGGGGCCGGGGGCGGGGCGAGAGTCCGCCATTCGCGCGCTTCAGACGATCGGCATCGACGTGAAGTCGATTCGCGACGTCACACCAATTCCGCACAATGGATGTCGCCCGCCGAAAAGACGGCGGGTGTAAGTACCAGCTACCAGCTGTCAGCTACCAGCAGGGGTCAGCACAAGACCTAACAGAAGCAAGCTGAGAGCTGAAAGCTGAGAGCTGAGAGCTACAAGGAACAAATAGAATGGCACGTTATATCGGACCTGTTTGCCGGCTGTGCCGGCGCGAAGGCATGAAACTCTTCCTCAAGGGGGAGCGCTGCTACACCGAGAAGTGCGCGATCGAGAAGCGCAACCTGCCGCCCGGACAGCACGGGAAGCTGCGGAAGGCGAAGCTGGTCGGCTACGGCCTGCAGCTCCGCGAGAAGCAGAAGGTGAAGCGCATCTACGGCGTTTTGGAGAACCAGTTCCGCCGCTACTTCGAGATGGCGGACCGCCAGCGCGGCATCACGGGCGAGACGCTGCTGCAGCTGCTCGAACGCCGGTTCGATAACGTCATTTACCGCCTTGGACTGGCGACCTCGCGCGCGCAGGCACGGCAGCTCGTGCGCCACGGGCACTTTCTCGTGAACGGCCGGAAGGTGGACGTCCCGTCGTACTCGCTGAAGGCCGGCGACGTCGTGACGGTGCGCGGCACGAGCGCGCAGAACACGACGATTCAGCACGCGATCGAAGAAGTAAAGGGACGCGGGATTCCCGAGTGGCTCTCGTGGGACGCGGGTCAGATGACCGGGCGTGTCAACCAGCTCCCGACGCGCGAGCAGATCAACCTGCCCGTGCAGGAACAGCTGATCGTGGAGCTGTACAGCAAATGATGAATGATGAATGATGAATGATGAAAGAGAGAACCGAGAGTAAGAGACTTCATCATTGAACATTCATCCTTCATCATTGACAGTGACAGTGACAGTGACAGTGACAGTGACAGCGTAGCTCCTCGCCCGCAGCCTTCCCGGACCTGCGGTGGGAGGCGGGGAGCGAAACGGCAGGTCCGGCGGGCGCTCGAGGTGAGCGTCTGAATTGAAAGGTCGAAACGCAATGCTCTGGAAAGGTTTTCAGCGTCCGAAGCGGCTCGAGTTCGAGCGCGAGACGCTCACGGATCGATTCGGTCGCTTCTACGCGCAGCCGTTCGAGCGCGGGTTTGGCACCACGGTGGGAAACGCCCTCCGGCGCGTGCTGCTGTCTTCGATTGAAGGAGCCGCGGTCACCGCGGTGAAGATCGACGGCGTCCTCCACGAGTTTTCCCCCATTCCCGGCGTCGTCGAGGATGCGACCGACATCATCCTGAACCTGAAGCAGGTTCCGCTGAAGATGCACGTCGACACGACCAAGACGCTGTATCTCCGTGTGGACAAGGCGGGCGAGGTCAAGGCGCGCGACATCGAAACGGACCAGGACGTCGAGATTCTCGAGCCGGATGCGCACATCGCGACCGTGGCCGAGGGGGGCAAGCTCCACATGGAGATGCGCGTGAAGCGCGGTCGCGGGTACGTGTCGGCCGACAAGAACTTCGATGAGGATCTCGGCATCGGCTGGATTCCAATCGACTCGGTCCACTCGCCCATCAAGAAGGTGAACTACCTCGTCGAAGCCGCGCGTCTCGGCCAGACGACCGACTACGACAAGCTGACGGTGGATGTCTGGACCAATGGTTCGGTCACGCCCCGCGACGCGGTGTCGCTCTCGGCGAAGCTGATTCGCGATCACCTGAACATCTTCATCAACCTGGAGGAAGTGGGCGATCTGCAGCAGGACGCGGCGGCCGACCAGCCGCGCGCCGCGCTCAACGAGAACCTCGACAAGAGCGTCGAGGAGCTGGAGCTGTCGGTGCGATCCTACAACTGCCTGAAGAACGCCAACATCCGCACGATTCGCGAGCTCGTTCAGAAGACCGAAGGGGAGATGCTGAAGACGAAGAACTTCGGGCGGAAGTCGTTGAACGAGATCAAGGAGATCCTCTCGGGCATGGGCTTGAGCCTCGGCATGCGGCTCGATCAACCCGCGCACGCGCAGGAGTAGCTTTCGATACCGGGACGCGGGATGCGGGATGCGGGATCCGATCGGGTCCCGGATCCCGGATCCCGGATCCCGGCAAGGATCACGAACAATGCGTCACAGAGTCGGTCATCGAAAACTCGGCCGGGTGACGGAGCATCGGATCGCGATGCTCCGCAACCAGGCCGAAGCGCTGATCCGTCACGAGCGGATCGAGACCACGGTTCCGAAGGCGAAGGAGCTGCGCCCCTTCGTCGAGCGGCTGATCACGATCGCCAAGCGCGGGATCGCGGGAGGCGAAAGCAACGGCCGGTCGCTGCATGCGCGGCGGCTCGTGCTCCGCGACATTCCGAACCGCGACGTCGTCGGCAAGCTGTTCGACACGATCGCTCCGCGCTTCGAGACGCGGCCGGGCGGCTACACGCGCATCCTGCGGCTTGGCTATCGCCGCGGCGACAGCGCCGAGGTCGCGCAGATCGAGCTCGTCGGCAGCGAGTTCAATCCGAACGCCGAGGCCGAAAAGACCGACGCGGCCGCCGCGAAAGCGAAGAAGTCGGGCGTCGGCGGACGTCTCCGCGCAGCCGCCGAACGCCTGCGCGGCAAGAAGACCGAAGCGGCCGAAGAGGGAGAGGAAGGCGCCGAGAAGAAGGCGAAGCCGTCGCGTCCCAAGAGCGAAAACCGTGGAAAGGGCGGCGGTCGTACCGACACGCGCGGCAAGGGTGCGAAGACGACGGCGCCTCGCAAAGCGGGCGGCTCATAATTGATTGCTGATTGTCGATTGCTGATTGCTGATTGCTGATTGCTGATTGCCGATTGCCGTCCATGTAGGGCGGGCCTTCAGGCCCGCCAATCAGCAATCAGCAATCGACAATCAGCAATCCCTACACTTCCTCCGCCGCCTCAGTTCCGCGTTCAGCCTTCGCAGCGGCAATGATTTTCCCGTGGAGATGATTCGGCACTTCCTCGTAGTGCGAGAACTCCATGTGGTACGAGCCGCGGCCGCCCGTCGCTGACGTGAGGTGCTGCTCGTAGGTCAGCATCTCGGCCATCGGAACCTTCGCGCGAATGATGGTCGAAGGTCCCCGCGTGTCCATGCCGCCGATCCGCCCGCGCCGGCTGTTCAAGTCCCCCATCAAGTCGCCCGCGTAGTCGCTCGGCGCGTACACTTCGACGTCCATCACGGGCTCGAGGAGCGTGGGACGCGCGCGCGACATGCCGTCCTTGAACGCGAGCGAGCCCGCCAGCTTGAACGACAACTCGTTCGAGTCCACCGGGTGGAACGAGCCGTCGAAGACCGTCGCGCGGAAGTCGACCATTGGGTATCCCGCGAGAAATCCGCGCATCCGCGCGTCCTGGATGCCTTTCTCGACCGCGGGGACGAACTGTCGCGGGATCGAGCCACCGAAGATGTCGTCGACGAACTCGAAATCCCCGCCGCGCGGGAGCGGCTCGAACTTCACCTTGCAGTCGCCGAACTGCCCGTGACCGCCGGTCTGCTTCTTGTGGCGGCCGTGCGCCTCGGTTGCGGCGGTGATCGTCTCGCGATACGGGATTCTCGGCAGCTTCAGGTTCACTTCGACGCCGAACCGGCGTTTCAGCTTGGCGACGGTGACCTCGATGTGCGACTGTCCCTGCCCGGCGAGCAGCAACTCCTTGGTCTGGGCATCCCGCGTGTAGTTGATCGTCGGATCCTCTTCCTGAAGCCGGTGAAGCGCCGTGCTGATCTTTTCCTCGTCGCCGCGGCTCTTCGGTTCGATCGCATAGGAGATGACGGGCTCCGGGAACTTCGTTCCGGGTATCGTGAACGGCGCGGCCTTCTCGGCCAGTACGTCGTTGGTCAGGCTTTCCTTCAGTTTCGCCACGGCGCCGATGTCTCCGGCCCTGACCTCGGGCACGCTCGATTGCGTCTTCCCCTGGAGGAGCACGAGGTGGCCGAGCCGCTCCGGCACGCTCCTGGTCAGGTTCTGGACGGTTGAATCCGCCTTGAGCGACCCCGAAAGGACGCGGAACATCGTGATGCGCCCGGCAAACGGATCGGCGACGGTCTTCCACACGAAGGCCGCCGCGGAGCCTCCCTCCGCGGGATCGATGGCGGCGTCGTTTTCCCCCTTCGCATCTTTTCCTTTGAACGGGCGTTCAACGGGAGACGGCACGTACGAGACGATCGCGTCGAGGAGCGGCTGCATGCCGATGTTCGACAGCGCCGACGCGCAGAGCACCGGGAACACGCGGGCGGCCGCGATCCCTCGCTTCAGGCCCGACAGGAGCTCCTCCTGCGTCAGCGTGCCGGCGTCGAAGAACTTCTCCATCAGCGCATCGTCTGCTTCGGCCACCATCTCGATCAGCGCCTCGCGTGCCGCGTGCGCCGCGGCCTCGAGTTCGCCGGGGATCGCCGCCTCCGACGCCTTTCCGTCCGCCGCGAACGTCCACCCTTTCATCGCGACCAGGTCGACGATCCCCTTGAACGCGCGCTCTTCGCCGATCGGCAGCTGGATGGGAACGACGGCGCGGCCGAACACCGCGCGAAGCGATTCGAGCGATCGCTCGAGGCTCGCGCGCTCGCGATCGACCCGGTTCAAGACGATCAGCCGCGGAAGCTCGAGCTCCTCGGCGTCCTTCCAGATCTTCTCGGTCGAGACCTCGACGCCCGCGACCGCGTCGACCACGACCAGCGCGGCGTCCGACACGCGAAGCGCCGCCCGGGCGTCGCTCAGGAAATTCGCCATGCCTGGCGTGTCGATGAAATTGATCTTGGTCTTGTTCCACTCGGCGTAGCCGAGGCTGCACGCGAGCGTGTGTTTGCGGGCGATCTCTTCTTCGTCGTAATCGGTGACCGTCGTCCCATCGTCGACGCGGCCGAAGCGATTCACGGCGCCGGCATCGAAGAGCAGCGCGGAGACCAGCTGCGTCTTGCCGGCGCCGCTATGGCCCACGAGGGAGACGTTGCGAATGCTGGGGGCGTCATAGACTTTCATGCAGAGAACCTCCGAAGCTGTCAGCTATCAGCTGTCAGCTTTCAGTCCGGCGGTAAGGCGGGCGGCAAGGCCACTGAGCATGCGCTTCACTTCGACCGTCGTCGCCGCCAATCGCTCGTACGCCGCGTCCGGCAGAAGTCCCAGATCGCGGGCAAGAAGAAGATGATACTCAAGTTCGCTTGCCGAACCCAAGGCCACCCTCACGAACCGGCGCAGCTCGCGATCACCCGCACGGCCACAGCCTTCCGCGAGGTTCGCAGGCACTGAAATCGCTGCTCTCGTGAGTTGATCACGAAGCGCGAAATGCGTCGGGCCCTTGATGTTCGTTGCAGAAACTGCGTACGTTTCCAGCGTCAGCTTGTGAGCTTTCTGCCACACTTTCAGATTTCGGAAGTCCTGCATGCGTCCTCCTCGAGATTGAGGTTCGACGTCAGCAAGAAACGTGCTGTTGAGCTGAAAGCTGAGAGCTGAGAGCTGAGAGCTGAGAGCTGAGAGCTGAGAGCTTTATTCGTATCTCAGCGCTTCGATCGGATCGAGCCGCGACGCTTTGATCGCCGGGAACAATCCGAAGAATATTCCGACGCTCGCCGAGAATCCGATGCCGATGGCGAAGGACCACCACGGCAGCGACACGGGGAATCCCGCGAGCCAGTGGACGATGAGGCCGATCGAGCTTCCGAAGAGGATTCCGAGGACGCCTCCCGCCGAGGTGAGGAACGCCGCCTCGATCAGGAATTGCCAGAGAATCTCCCGCCGGCGTGCGCCGAGCGCCTTGCGTACGCCGATTTCGCGCGTCCGCTCGGTGACCGAGATCATCATGATGGCCATCACCCCAATCCCGCCGACCATCAGTGCGATCGACGAGATCACGACGAGCGCCAGAAACGTCGCCTGGCTGACCTGATCCCACACTTTCAGCGCCGCGTCCTGCGTCGCGAGATCGAAGTCGTTGGGAGAATCGAGTTTCAGCGAGTGGCGCGCGCGCATGAGCGCCTCGACTTCACGCATCGCCTGGTCGCGCCCCGCGTCCTCTCTCGGCACCACGGCAACCATGGCGGTGCGGAACACGGCCGGGTTGAACGTGCCTGGCGTGATCTTGGCCGAGCCTTTGAGCACTTTGCCGAAGAACTTCTCGTGAGTGGTGTACGGAATCACGGCGAGATCGTCGGCCCCCTGCGCGAGGCCGCCAAGGTTGGGGCGTGGTCCCAGCACGCCAATGACGGTGAACTGGTCGGCGCCGAGCCGCACTTTTTTGCCGATCGGATCGGTATTGGGGAAGAGTGAGAGGTACGGCGTCTGGCCGAGCACGACCAGCTGCTTGCGGTGTTCGACCTCGCCGGGAACGAAGAAACGGCCCATCTCCAGTTTGACGAAATTGACCGCCGCGAAATTCTCGGTGGCACCCAGGATTGCGAGTTGTTTGGTGCGCTCATGTCCGTAGTACATGCGCGAGCGTGAGTTGCCCATCATCCCCAGCCAGACGTCTACCAGCGCGACCGAGGGGCACTCCCTGGCAATCGCGCGAGCGTCCTCGATCGTGATGTTCGGACGACGCGCGACTTCGAGAAAGCTCTTCCCGCTGAGAATCGTCAGGCCGCTGAACTTCTGAACCAGGATGGTGTTCGGCCCAAGCGCGCGGATCGAATCGCGGAGCGACTCGTCGAAGCCGCGGATGAGCGATGTCATCCCGACGATCGACGTGATGCCGATTACGACGCCGAGCACCGTCAGCGCGGAGCGCATTTTGCTCGAGCGCAGCGTGTCCCACGACATCGTGACGATCTCGCCCAATAGGCCGGTTCTGATCTTCGCCAAAGAAATCCCTAACCCCGATCCTTAATCCGTATCCCTAATCCCTGATCGGAAATCGCTGATCGTCCAATCGCCGAATCCCTGATCTGCCAACCTCGAATCCGCCAATCGCGAATCTGCCAATCACGAATCGCACCCGGATCCCGCACCCCGGATCCCGCCCCCCGGCCCTACTCGCGCCTCAGCGCTTCGATCGGATCGAGGCGCGCGGCACGCATCGCGGGATACAACCCGAAGAACAACCCGACGACTGCCGTGATCCCGATCCCGATCGCGACCGACCACGGCTGCACGGCTGCCGGCAGCGGCGTCACCTTGCTGACGATGATTGCCGCGGTGAACCCAAGCCCGGTTCCGACCAGTCCCCCCATCGTCGAGAGCGTTACCGACTCGGTCAGAATCTGCCAGATGATGTCGAGGCGCCGCGCGCCGAGCGCTTTGCGGAGCCCGATCTCGCGGGTCCGCTCGCTGACGACCATCAGCATGATGTTCATGATCACGATGCCGCCAACGACCAGCGACAGCGCGACGACGCCGATGAGAATCGCGAAGATGCCGTTGGTGGCCGTGTGATAGATGCCGAGGAGCGTGTCCGACGCGAACATGCCGAAGTTGTCCGGCTTGTTGGCCGGCAGACGACGCTCGATGCGCAAGGCGACGGTCGCATCGTCCATCGCGGCCTGTGTGAGGTCGGGCGAACGCGGCTTGACAACGAGTTGCAGGTTCGGCCGGACACCAAACAGTTTCTCGAAAATGCCGAGAGGGATGATCGCGAATTCGTCCTGCGACTGTCCGAGAAACGATCCCTTCCGTTCGCTCACGCCGACCACGCGGAAGTGCAATCTCGCGAGCTTGATCGTTTTGTCGAGCGGGTCGGCTCCTTTGAAGAGGCGATCCGCCGTATCGGCGCCGAGGACCGCGACCGGGACCGACCGATCGACCTCGCTCGAGCTGATCAGCCGGCCGAATTGGGCGGTAAAAGTGGCGAACTGCAGGTAGTCGCGCGAAACGCCCTGAATCTGCACCGAGTCGATCAGCTCGTTGCGATACTCCGCTGGTCCGGAGGCATTGGCCTGGATCGCGACGGCGCCGACGTTGTCGCTGAACTTCCGGACGGCGGTCGCCTCGCTGATTTTGATCGGCGGATTGCCGCGGATCCGCTCCTCATCCTCCTGTGTACGGACGACGGGGTAACGCTGGATTGTGAAGTTGTCCGCGCCGACGCCCGAGACGATGGCGTTGGTCACGTAGCCATTCATCCCCTGGATCAGCGACACGACCGCAATGATCGACGTCACCGCGACGATGTTTCCGAGGACGGTGAGAAACGATCGAAGCTTGTTCGCCCAGATCGCACCGACCGCCAGCCCGACGGCTTCAAAAAACAGCTGCATGTCGTGCAGGTCGATCCTGTCGATTACTTACTGGGCGCACCGGGCGCACGCCTGGGCGCGGCCTCCACTTTCACCGCGGACCCGTCGCCCAGCTCGCGAACCGACGCAAACGGACCGACGATGACCTCGTCGCCTTCCTTCAGACCGGAAAGAACCTCGAAGTACTTCTCTCCAGCGATCCCGGTGTGGACCGGAACGAATACCGCCTTGGCGTCGCGAACGACGAACACGCCCTCGAGTTCCTTGCGTTCCTGGCCGGGCTTCAATTCGGCGGCCTCGACGCCGCCGCTGCGGGGGCGCGCACGCTTGTCCGGCGCCTGATCGCGAACGATGTTGCCGGACTTGTCGACCACCATCTCGCGGATGGTCATCGCCTGAATCGGCACACTGATAACGTTCTGCCGCGTCGCGGTCGTGATGTCGGCCGTACAGGTGAACCCCGGGCGCACATCTTCGATGGCCGTGTCGAGCGTGACCTTGACCAGGAAGTTGGTCGCCTGCGTCTGCGCCGTGTTGCTGGTGCTGCCGCTCGCCTGAATCGGACTGTTGCCGATTTCAGTCACCTTGCCCCAGAACGTCTTGCCCGGCATCGCGTCCACCGTCACCTTCGACTTCTGACCGAGCTCGATCGACGGCAGGTCCGTCTCGTCGACATTCACCTGCGCTTCGATGATTGACATGTCGGCGACCGTCAGGAGAACCGTGCCGGCGTTGTTCATCGTGCCGATGACCACGGTCTCGCCCTCCTCGATGTTGCGCCGCGTGACGATGCCGTCGATGGGGGACTCGATGCGCACCTTGCTCAGGTCAACGCGCGCGTTGTCGAGCGTCGCCTTTTCCTGCTCCATTCGAAGCTGCTGCGTCTTGACGTTCTGCTCCTGTGACTTCAGATCCGACCGTCGCATCTTCAAATCGTTCTCGGCGCGCTCGAACGTCTCGCGCGTTGTGAGGCCGCGCTTCCAGAGATCCTCCTGCCGGCGATAGTTGTCCTCGGCCTGCTTCAGCGCAACGCGTGCGCTCTCGAGCGACTCGCGGAGCTGTTCCATTTGCGAGGTCGCGGCGGCCAGCGACGCCTCGGTCCGCGTGACGGCGCTCCGCAAGTTGCGCGGATCAATCTGAAGGAGGAACTGATCCTTCTTGACGCGATCGCCCTCCTCGACGGCAAGGTTGGTGACCCGGCCCATGGTGTCCGCGCTGATGTTCACGAGGCGTTTCGGCTGGATTTTCCCGGACGCGGACACCACCGCTTCGAGCGGCCGCTTCTGGACCTTCTCGACGTTGACCGTGACACCCGTCTGCCGCCTGAACCTGACGTTCGCGTATCCGATCCCGGCCAGCGCGATGACGACAACGCTGCCGATGATCACTTTCTTCTTACGACTCAATGCGTACCCCCGAAACGGCTCATGACTGCCGCGGCGATCAACGCGATTACTGCGTAGACGCCGAAGAGAGACAGCGCGATGGGCTGCGTGCGCCGGCGGAAGAGCACCGCCAGGCCCATCGCCAGGACGATCACCCACCAGATCAGAAACAGATCGATCATGCCCGCCAGCCGCGCCGCGAACGAACCATCAGGCAGCATCGGCAGCACCACCGACAGATTGGTCGCGCTCGTCATCGTTTGCCGGAAATAGTTGAGTGGCCCGGTGAAGAGCTGACCCAGCGCCTGGATGACCCCCGCGTGGACGACGACCGCGTAGACCTGCTTGAAGGTCGCACTGCCGCCCATGGCGGCATTGAAGATGGCGAACAAAATCCCGGCGAGGACGGCGGTGATGATTGGCCCCATCACGAGCACGCTGCCGCCGGTCGTGTACGGCGCGATGGTGTTTCGTTTCTGCAGCTGGTCGTACATCTGATCGTTGACCTGCATGCCGAACCCTTCCATGGCGCGCACCTGCTGCTCGAGGAGCGCTTCGCGCCCGCCCTCCGTCGTCAGCGGGAGGGCACTCGCGATGGCCACGATCAGGGTCGTGAGCACGAGCATCCCGAGCCACTTCGGCCTGGCGACAACCGCTTCGAACGTGGCGCGAGGCGCCGTAACGATGCCGATGAAGCGCGCGATCAAGCCCTGGTCGGCAGGCGTAGGCCCTGACGGGACTGTTGTAGTGGACATATGGATTGTTGGGAGATTCGCCGCGGCCAAAAGCGACCGCCGGGGTCCACAAATTCTAGCACTTTGGAATACGAGTGCGGCACGTCCGAAGTTTCGTCCCTGTCCCTTCCAAGTGCTGTCATTCGTTGGCTTTAGACGATAAGCTGAGGCGCATGACGTACTACGGTCGACATATCGTTGCGGCGATGCTCGCGTTATGGCCCGGGGTGGCGGCCGCGCAGTCGTTCGAGTCGGTCGGCACGCGCGCCGCCGGCATGGGCGGCGCCTTCGTGGCGGTCGCCGACGACGCCTCCGCCGTGTACTGGAACCCGGCGGGCTTCGCGTCCGGGAATCTGCTGAGCATCGTGGTGGATCGCCTGTCGACCGAATCGGATCCGGCTGTCCCGGAAGGGGCGCGGAAAGGGTCTGGTTTCATGTTCGCCCTGGGTATGCCGGCGCTCGCCATCACCTACTACCAGGTCAGATCCACAGCTATTTCTCCA
>JBKPTT010000205.1:0-28955 GCA_046735635.1 Acidobacteriota bacterium
ATGGTCGGAGAGATGAAGGGACGCGCGCTGCTTCGTGGCTATCGGGGCTCGACGCCGGCTGACGAAGCTGCCTACCGACAGGCGCTCCTCGCGATCTCGCAGCTGCTCGACGCGTGCCCCGAGATTCACGAGATGGACATCAACCCGATAATCGTCGGCCCGAACAGCGCGACCGCCGTCGACGTGCGCGTCCGCGTCGGAACGCCTGCTTCACCCAGCCCGCAATCGCGGCGAATCTCGTACTGAACACGTTCCCTGAGGCGGGCGGCCAGCCGTTGCCACGATGTTACGAAGCTCACCAGGAGCACGAAGAGCCAAGTAAATCCTCGTGAGTTTCGTGACCTTCGTCGTCGTGTGAAGAAGCCGTCGGCGCGTGCAGTGTGCGGACTTTCCGGCGCCTGTGCGGAAATTCCCGCACACGCCAGCCTCGATCTGCATGGAATTCAAGCAAAAGCCACGCTCGGCTCCGGAACACGTATTGCTCACTTACAGGGTGGCAATTCCGCCGGCAACTGCAATGGCGACGCTACAGACGGACTTGACCGATCTTTTACGCCTCATTCGGGCGGAATACCGAGAGTTGCCCGGGCTCCGGCTCACGCAGCGCCAGGCACAACGACTTTGGAATCTCGACAGCACAACGTGCGAAGCGGCCCTCGATCAGCTGGAAGCCGCTCGTTTTCTGCGCCGCACTTCCGACGACTCGTACGTGCTTGACATGCGTGGTCATTAACCGTTCCGAATGGCGCGCCTCGCCAGCTCGTAGGCGGAGGAGGCACCATGACCCGCGTTCTCGCTCTCCTGCTCGCAGCGGGAATCCTGTCGGCTGCGGCCCCACAGGACAAATCGGCTGACCTGCGCTGGCCGACCTACTCGATCTCACAGGCCCCCGCGGAGCTGCGGCCCCAGATCCAACGCGCTGACCTCATCATCGTCGGCCTGCAGAACGCAATGCTCGCGGAACTGTCTCGGGAACTCAGCCAAGGCGGTTCTGCAACGGCGATTCGCGCCTGTCACCTTGACACCACGGCTGCGGCATACCGAATTGCGCGCCAGGAAGGCATCCAGGCGGGAAGAACCTCCGACCGCCTCCGCGTTCCCACGAACGCGCCGAAGCCGTGGGCCGCGCCAATCGTCGCGATGAATGCGGGAAAACGTGCAGCCGACGTCGAAGGATTCGCCGTCGATCTCGGGCGCGCAGTGGGCGTGCTGCGGCCGATCGTAGAAGGGCCAACGTGCGCTGCGTGTCACGGTGACATCGAGAAGCTCAATCCGCAAGTGCGCGGGGAGCTTGCCGATCGATACCCACAGGATCGCGCGGTGAATTTCAAGCCTGGGGAGCTTCGCGGCTGGTTCTGGGTGGAAATTCCAAAGCAGTAGGAAAGAGGAATCAGCGATGACGACGATGAAAGCAGTTGTATTCAAGGGGCCGAATCGGATTGAAATCGAGGAGGTCCCGAAACCGGTTCCGGGACCAGGTGAAGCGCTCATCCGGATCACCGCAACCACGATCTGTGGCACCGACGTGCACATCGTGCGCGGCGAATACCCCGTCAAGCCCGGTTTGATATTGGGCCACGAGCCGGTCGGGGTCATCGAGGAGCTCGGAGCGGGGCTGGAGAACGAATACGCCGTTGGCCAGCGGGTGATCGTTGGCGCGATCACGCCGTGCGGCCAGTGCTTTTACTGTTTGAACGGCGCACATTCGCAGTGCGGCGGCGCGCTCGGCGGCTGGCGGTTCGGCAACACCATCAACGGCGCGTGGGCTGAGTATCTGCTCGTGCCGCACGCGCGGGCGAACCTGGCACTCATACCCGACAAGCTGTCCGACCAGGACGTGCTGCTCTGCCCGGACATTTTCTCGACCGGGCTTTCCGGTGCAGAAAGCGGCAATATCCGCGTGGGCGATAGCGTCGCGGTCTTCGCGCAAGGGCCCATCGGCCTGTGCGCGACGCTCGGGGCGAAGCTGAAGGGTGCATCGCTGATTGTCGCGATCGACTCGAATCCGCATCGCCTGCACATTGCGAGGCATTTCGGCGCGACCGTCGCGCTCAACGTGCGCGAACACAATCCCGTGCCGAAGATCAAGGAAATGACAGACGGCCGGGGCGTCGACGTGGCCATCGAAGCACTTGGTCAGCAGGAGACGTTCGAGGATGCGCTGCGAGCGATTCGGCCGGGCGGAACGCTTTCCAGTCTCGGCGTGTACTCAGGAAAGCTCGTCGCGCCTTACGAGGCGTTCTATGCGGGACTCGGCGATCAGCGAATCGTGACGACGCTGTGCCCGGGCGGGAAGGAGCGGATGCGCCGGTTGATGGCCATGATTGAACATCGCCGCGTCGACCTGTCGCCGCTCGTGACGCATCATTTCGCGCTGGACGCGATCGAGGAGGCCTACACCGTGTTCAGCGAACAACGGGACAACGTGCTGAAAGTTGCGCTGTATCCCGACGCCACGCGCATGCCGGCAAAAACGCTCGGTGATGCGCTCGTTGAAGCTCTTTAGAGTCACACGCGGCAGGTGTCCGATGTACCCGGAGTTCAAGCGGTCGTTGTTCCCCCTCCTGGCGCTGGCCGTCACCTGGGTCGCGTGCAGTTCGCCGTCTCCGAGCGAGCCAGCTCCTATCCCGTGTTCATACACGGTGTCGCCGTCATCGCTGTCCTTCGACGCGTCCGGCGGATCGGGCTCGGTGACGGTCACGACCTCCTCGTCATGCTCATGGACTGCTGCTTCAGATAAAGGCTGGATGTCGATAACCGGTGGCAGCAGCAGCACCGGAACCGGCGTGGTCAGTGTCTCCCTTACGCCAAACACGGGCCCGGAAGCGCGGACGGGCACGCTGACCATCGCCGGTCAGGCGGTGGCGGTCACACAGCATGCCGCTGCGGCCGCTTGCACTTACGAGATAGACCCGCAATCTGCGGCGTTCACCAAGGACAGCGCGACGGGAAGCTTCACCGTCGCGACAGCACCAGGCTGCGCATGGACGGCGGCCGCCAGCGTTTCCTGGATCAGTGTCAGCGCGCCCTCAGGGAGTACGTCAGGCGCCGGTGCCGTCTCGTATTCGGTCGCCCGAAACACGGATCTCGGGGCACGCACCGGCACGATCTCCGCGGGAGGTCGGACGTTCACGATCATGCAAAGCGGCGATACGGGACTGTGCGAATACCAGGTGTCCCCCGTCGAGTTGTCGCCCTGTATGCCGGCCACGCAGGTCTCGGCGAGTGTGGTAACCGACGCGGCGTGTTCGTGGACCGCTGCGTCCGACGTTGGATGGCTATCGATCGCCGGAGGTTCGTCGCGCACAGGGCCCGGAACGATCACGGTAAATGTGTCGGAGAACTGGGACGCGCCGCGGACCGGCGTGCTGATGGTGCGATGGCCGACTCCAACGGCCGGGCAGAACGTTCATGTGTCCCAGGCAGGTTGCCGGTATGCGGTGAGCATGCCGTCGATTGCCGTGGTGGCCGCGGGCGGCGCTGCGCGATTCGACGTGTACCAGGAGAGCGATCCGAACACCTGCGGCGGCCCGTTGCAGAACGCGTGCGTCTGGACCGCACAGGCCGACGTCTCCTGGATCACGGTGAACACGTCGATGCCGCAGGTGGGAGACAACTCCGTGCAGCTGACCATTCTCGCGAACACCGGTACGACAGCGCGATCCGGCACGGTCCGTGTGCGCGATCAGGTCGTCCGAATTACGCAAGAAGGAGGACCAAAATGATCCCGGCACTCCTTGTAGCGGCAATCCTGACATCGATCGGTCCATCCACCGACGATCGCGCGCTCGTTGCAGACTTCGGACGCCGAATCGACGCCTACATGCAGATTCGCGCCGATGTGGGCGCGGTGGTCCTGCCGATACGCGTCACGGCCGACGTTGCCGAACTTCAACGCGCGGTGGACAAGCTTGCGATCGGCATTCGCGTTCGGAGGGCCAACGCCCTTCAAGGGCAAGTCTTTTCGCCGGACATCGCTGCATTGTTCCGGCGGATCATTCGTGCACAGTGCCACGATCAATTCGCCGACGTGCTCGCGATCCTCAACGAGGACTGGGAGATGCCTCCTCCGCCGGCCGCCGTCCACGGCCGGTGGCCGGATGGCGTTCCGCTGCCGACGATGCCTCCCGACCTGCTCGCGGCGTTCCCGCGCGTTCCGCCCGAAGTCGAATACCGCGTCAGCAATCGTGATCTGGTGCTGAGGGACATCGATGCCAACCTGATTATCGACTTCATTCCCGAGGCTATTCCGGCATCGGTTTGGAGCATGACCGAAAAGTGAAATGCCATCAGCAATGAATCACCAATCAGAAATCGAAATTCAGCATTCTGTGGAGGCACCGATGATTGCCATCAAGAAGATTCTCGTCGCGACCGACTTCGGGCCTGCGTCGGAAACGGCGCTCGCCTACGGCCGCGCCTTCGCCCTCCAGTTCAACGCGTCGCTCCACGTGCTGCACGTCATGGAGAGCGTGGCCATGACGGCCGCGACCGAGTATGGATTTTCCGGATTGCCGATCGAATACCAGCTCGAAATCGAGGCAGCAGCGCGGAAGAGCACTGACGACCTGCTGACCGACGAGGATCGGCAACTGTTCTCTGCGGTCGCCGCTGTCGTCCGTCACAACACCCCCGCGGCAGCGATTGTGGATTACGCGCGGACCAACGACATCGATCTGATCTTCATTGGCACACACGGCCGCGGCGCCTTCGGTCACTTGTTGATGGGGAGCGTTGCGGAGCGCGTGGTGCGCACCGCGCCGTGTCCGGTTCTTGCGGTACGCAATCCGGAACACGAATTCGTGCTGCCGGATGCGCTCGTGGCGGTGTCCCACGATTGACGCCAGACGCGCAGTGTTCATTCCGCCATTCGGCGGTAAGGAGGCAAGCAATGGCCAGTGGAGTTCGCGTCGGCAGCGCCGCGAAGTGGGGAGCTGCCGGCCTCGGAGTCGGCATCGCCGCTTACGGTGCGTACGCAGGCGCCGCATGGCTGCGGTACGGTCACCCCACCCGCACCTACGGCAGGGAAAAAGATCGGGAGCTCGATCGCTTCATTCCGCAATACGACGTGGTCGAACGTCATCGGGTTTACGTGAATGCGTCTGCATCCCGCACCTTCGCGGCGGCCTGCCAGCTCGACATGCTGCGGTCTCCGCTCGTGCGGGCAATATTCAAAGGACGTGAGCTGCTGCTTGGAAGCACGCCAGACGAAGTCGAGCGTCCGCACGAGCTGCTCGCGCTGACAAAGGCTCTCGGATGGGGGATGCTCGCGCACATTCCCGGGCGCGAAATCATCATGGGCGCCGTCACGCAGCCGTGGAAGTCGGACGTCGTATTCCGGCCGGTGCCGCCGGCCGATTTCGCCGCGTTCCATGAACCGGACTACGTGAAGATCGCCTGGACGCTTCGTGCCGATCCTGTCGGCGACGACGCGTCGATCTTTCGCACGGAGACCCGTGCAGTCGCGACCGATTCGGCAGCGCGCGGCAAGTTCCGCGCGTACTGGTCGCTCTTGTCTCCAGGCATCGTGCTCATCAGGCTCACCTCGCTCGGGCTCGTGCGGAGAGATGCCGAGAGACGTCAACAGGGCGCTCGCACGCACGAATTGACGCCGGTGGGAGTTGCATAGATGCAGCCGTATCCCCACCATTACGACGTCGCCGCTGCCGGATTGCCCGACGGTGACGTGACGCTGCGCAGCACGCGACTCAACGTGCTTGCGACGGCTCCCCCGGTGGAGTTTGGAGGCCCGGGCGATCGGTGGTCGCCGGAGACGCTGCTGGTCGGCGCCGTCGCCGACTGTTTCGTCCTCACGTTCCGCGCAGTGGCGCGGGCGAGCAGTCTCGAATGGGATGCACTGGACTGCGAAGTGCGCGGCACGCTGGATCGCGTAGACCGCATCCCGCAATTCAGTGCGTTCCGCATCCGCGCTCACCTCGTGGTGCCCGATGGGGTCAGTGCGGAGGCGGCGCAGCGCGCCCTCGAGAAGGCCGAGGGCGCGTGTCTGATCAGCAACTCGCTGAAGGCGGGTGTTCAGCTCGACGCCACCGTGGACTCGATCGCCGCAAGCGCCGCCCGAAGCCGGTGATCGGCCTCGGAGGCGACGTCCGACAGTTCCATGTTGTCGCCGACGATGTCCATCGCCGCGCGCGGCGCCATTGCCGCGACGACGCACGTGCCGGGCGCGTCCTCGTACACGATCACGTTGCATGGCAGCAGCAGCCCGATCTCGAGCTCCGCATGGAGCGCACGGTCCGCCAGGGGTGGGTTGCACGCACCCAGAATCACGTAATCACGAAACGACCGATTCAGCTTCTCTTTGAGCGTCTGTTTGACGTCGATGGTCGTGAGCACGCCGAATCCCTGTTCCTTCAGCGCTTCGGTGGTCCGTTTGACCGCCTCGCCGAACGGAAGGTGGACGGCGACTCTGATGCCGTAAGACGAATCCTGCATGATCGCTCCTTGCTTCACTTGGACGCCGCGGGTGGGTTCCGTTGCGCGTGCCAGCGGCCGCGCAGCGTGCCGATGCCGCCATCGCACACCGACGTGACGCTGCCGCTCATGCGGTCTCCGTCGACCGCGCCCGTGAAGGACGCGCGTGCGGTGCACCGCCGATCAGGATCCCAGTAGGGATCCATCGCGCCTTGAACCCTTCCCTCCTTCGCTTCCACGAACCGGATGGTCAACAATTCGGTTCGCGGGCCAGTCTGTTCCGGCGGAACCGTATTCGGCTGATATCCCGTGTACGGCCATCCACGGTTTTCGGGAATCATCAGCACCTCACCTGATGCCTGCTCTTCGACGGCGACCAGCTTGAACGCGATCGTCCCGTGGCGGTCATAGCCGTCCATCTGATACGTCCCGTGCCATTCGCCGGCGAGCGCTTCCCACTGAATGTGAGACGCGGCCACCGGCACGTTCTGCATGGTAACGGAACAGGCGGCGCCGAGCGCGCAACACGCGACCGCTGTTACGACCGCGAACCGGCCATGCATGTTCGCACCTGCTACTTCCGCCGCGCCGCGGTCACGGGATGCTCCTCGAATCGGTATGCGAGGGACACCGCGAACGTCGTCACGTAGTGATACGTGGAGTGGTTCGGCACGATGGTGAGATCGATCCCCGGGCGTAGCGACACGTGGCGCGAAACGGGGAACTTCACGCCTCCGCCGAGCACGAATGCCGGATCGGTGAACGACGCGGTCGATATCACGTGATCCGCGGCTCGAGGCATGCGATGTCCGTAAAAGGCGGGCATCGAGTCCATCGCGCCAGGGCCGAAGGACACGTGGTACATCCCGAAGCCGCCCGATACGAACAGGCGCGCACTTCTGGCCGCGAGCACGTCAGCCTGCACGATCATCGCTGCCGCAAACGCATCACTGCCCGCTGCGCGGTCGTACCACCGGCCAAACCCTTCAAACGCAATCGCGCGGCTGACCTGCCATCCGATTGTGCCTCCCGCGATCGGTCCGGCCTCTGAGGCGTCGACGGCGCCGCCGCCGAACACGGCGAGCGTCGTGGCATGACGGAAATCAACCTGGTCCCGATCGGCAGTCTGCGCAAACGCAGTTGCCGGGACGGTCGAGAGCGTCAACACCAACCATGGAATCCATACAGTAACGCGTCTCACGGGTTGTCGCTCCTTGCTGGGGTCCGCTTGCGCGGACATCTGCTTTCTGACATGCAATTCCGCTGCTGACCCACGATGCCGATTCAGCGCCGATTCCCCGCGCGTTACCGGAAACCCGTCGCGCACGGACCCGAGATCGCGTCAGCTGTGACGAAAACCGCTGAAATTGCTCACGTCCCTGTCGCCTCGGCGGGCGAGCCGATTGCACAGGATCGCAGTGTTCTCATCGGGAGGCACAGCATCATGACGGACAAGCTTCTGAAGCAACACGTGGAAAACGCGCTCGACTGGGATCCGAGCCTCGATGCGGCTGACATCGCCGTCGCGGTCAGCGAAGGCGTGGTCACCTTGCGCGGCACGGTCCCCACATACGCCGAGAAACTCACCGCCGAAAAGATCGCGCTGCGGGTCTTCGGCACCAAGAGTGTGGCAAACGACCTCGAGGTCCACATCGCGAACGCCCGGCAGCGGACCGACACGGAAATCGCGCACGGTGCCGCGGAAGCGCTGAAGTGGAACTCCACGCCTGGTCTCGAACGCGTCACCGTCGCGGTTTCGAACGGCTGGATCCGCCTGAGCGGCACCGTCGACTGGCAGTATCAGCGCGAGGCCGCCGCGCGCGCCGTCCGCGAGCTGACGGGCGTGAAAGGGATCATGAACAACATCGCCGTGCAGCCGGTCATCAAGACCATGGACGTGCGCGACAAGATCGAGGCGGCGTTCAAACGCAGCGCGGAGATCGACGCACGCCGCATTCACGTTGGCTCAGAGGAGGGCAAGATCATTCTGACCGGAAGCGTGCGGTCCTGGGCCGAGCGGCAGGAAGCTGAGCGGGCGGCGTGGTCGGCGCCCGGGGTCAAGCAGGTCGACGACCAGCTGACGGTCGTTCCCTGACCTGAAGCAAGGCGCACGATGTCTGCCGTGGCCCGCGTCGCAGTGGCGATCACGCTGCCGCTGCTGGCGTTCGCGGCCACAGCGGGTGAGCGGCAGGCGCTGTGGTTCGACGACGCCGGGCGCCTGCGCCCCGAAGCTCGTGAAGCCGTCGCTCTGCTCGAGGCCGCCGCTGATGATGGCCTCGAGCCGAGCGATTACCCGATCCCCGTCGCGGACGATCCGTCGTTCGATTGCGCGCTTACCGCGAGCGTGCTGCGCTACCTGCAGGATGTCCGGTTCGGCCGCGTCGACCCTGGCGCAGTGGGGTTCCGTCTGCCGCCGCGCGAGTCGATCGATCTCGAGGCGCTGCTTCGAGACGCCGTGGCAGGCCACACGGTCGCCGCGCTCGCCGCGGAACTCTCACCTCCGGTTCCCATGTACGCGGAAATGCGGCGCGAGCTCGCCGGCCGTCGCACTCTGCCAGGTGAAGCCCGGCACGTACGTCAAATCGAGCTGAGCCTCGAGCGCCTTCGTTGGCTTCCGCACTTTCCGCCTCAGCGGATTCTGGCGGTGAACATCCCGATGTTTCGGGTCTGGGGGATGGGAGATCCCGCTGCCAGCCGATTCAGCACCGGGGTCATTGTCGGTCGAGCGTTCAAGACTGCCACCCCCCTGCTGATCGAGCGGATGGAGTACGTCGTCTTCCGTCCGTACTGGAATATTCCGTCCTCGATTCTTCGAGGCGAGATTCTTCCGGCGCTCCGCCGAACACCTGACTATCTGCAGCGCCACTCGATGGAAATTGTCTCTGGAGATTTCGACGCGACGCGTGTGGTGCCAATCACGACTGAGAACGTCGCAGGGCTGCGTCAGGGCAAACTCCGCGTGCGCCAGCGCCCGGGACCGCAGAACTCGCTTGGCCTGGTCAAGTTCGTCTTTCCCAACGACGAGAACGTTTACCTGCACGGCACACCGGCACAGGAGCTGTTCGCGCGCTCGAGGCGCGATTTCAGCCACGGCTGCATACGGGTTGCGGATCCGGTCGGTCTGGCCGAATGGGTGCTGTCCGCCGAACCGGGGTGGAGCCGCGATCGGATCGTCGCGGCAATGGATGGTCCGGATTCGACGCGCGTCGATCTGACCCGTTCGATTCCCGTGATCCTGTTCTATCTGACCGCGATGCCCATCGATGGCGTGATGCATTTCGCAGACGACATTTACGGCCATGATGCACGACTGGATCGCTACCTGCGCGCCCGGCGCGACGACCGGCGCGGGAGCGAATAGAACCGCTATTTGGCGATGCAATCGACCTTAGCGCCGCGAGCACGAAAGCAGGCGGCGTCCTTGCAATCTCCCGTACCAATGGCGACCCGTCACGACTCTTCGCGGCCAGACGCGCCTGTCCGCCGCACCGGTGGCGAAGAGAGGTGGGGCTCGCCGCCGGTTTCCCGACAGCTGCTCGTTGCGATCTTCGCGATCGCGGGAATCGGCACCTCAGTGGCCCTGAGACTCACCCCTGTCTCCTTGGGGGTCGATGCGGACGTACCCGCGCTCGTCGTGCTCGCGGTGGGCGGCCTGACGCTCGTGCCGTCGCTCGCCTGGGATGCACTGCATGGCAGGTTCGGCTCCGACCAGCTCGCCGGGATTTCCATCATCGCATCGCTGCTGCTCCAGGAATACCTTGCGGGCGCGATTGTCGTTCTGATGCTCTCGGGCGGCGAGACGCTCGAGAAGCTTGTTGTCGGGCGCGCGACGAGCGCGCTGCGTGCGCTCGCGAACCGGGTTCCGACCCTGGCGCACCGCCGCTGTAACGGCGCCATCGACGACGTGGCCGTGTCGAGCGTGCAAGTGGGTGACGAACTGGTGATCCGTCCGCACGAGATCACACCGGTCGACGGCGACGTGGTGGAAGGGCACGGCACCATGGACGAATCGTATCTGACAGGGGAGCCCTTCAAGATTCCCAAGGGACCGGGGACGCAGGTGCTGTCGGGTGGCGTGAATGGCGACGCGGCATTGGTCATCCGTGCAACGCGAGTTGCGGCCGATTCACGATACGCGCGGATCATGCAGGTCATGCAGGAGGCCGAACAGCGGCGTCCGGCGCTTCGTCGCATGGGCGATCAGCTGGGCGCCTGGTACACGCCGGTCGCGCTGGCAATTGCCGCGGCCGCGTGGTGGCACAGCGGGGATCCGATTCGCTTTCTCAGCGTTGTCGTGGTCGCGACGCCATGCCCGCTGCTCATCGGCATTCCGGTCGCCATCATCGGTGCCATCTCCACGGCCGCGCGCCGCGGCGTCATCGTCAAAGATCCGGCCGCGCTGGAACAGCTGACGCTTTGCCGGACGATGATCCTGGACAAGACCGGTACGCTGACGTATGGCCATCCCGTCCTCAGCGAAGAGTTGTATGCGCCCGGGTTCACTCGCGAGTCGCTGCTGCCCGTCCTGGCCGCAGTCGAGCAATACAGCCGGCATCCGGTCGCAGCCGCGATAGTCGACGCGGCACGCGAGGCGGGTGTCGCGTTGCCCGACGCGGACTGGATTCGCGAAGAGCCCGGCGTGGGACTCCATGCGCAGATTGGGCACATGCGAGTCCTGCTGACCGGACGCGCGCAGGCGGGCGCCATGTTTGAGCTTCCGCCCGCACCGTCGACCGGGCTCGAGTGCATCGCCGCCGTGAATGGCGCGTACGCGGCGACGTATCGATTCCACGACGTGGCGCGTGACGACAGCGGACCCTTCATTGCCCACCTTGGACCGAAGCACGGCGTCTCGCGTGTGCTCCTCGTCTCGGGCGATCGCGAAGCCGAAGTCCGGCGTCTGGCGGATGCCGTGGCGATCGGCAACGTACACGCGGAGACGTCACCGGAAGGGAAGGTCGCGATCGTTCGTCGTGAGAACGCGCAGGCGAAGACCGTGTTCATCGGTGACGGCATCAACGACGCGCCGGCGCTCGCATCGGCAACCGTCGGGATCGCGTTCGGCCGCCACAGCGACATCACGTCGGAAGCCGCGCGTGTCGTCATCATCGACTCGTCGCTGTCCAAGGTCGACGAGTTGATGCATGTCAGCTACCGGCTGCGCCGCGTTGCACTCCAGAGCGCGCTCGGCGGCATGTCGCTCAGCATCATCGGGATGGTGCTCGCGGCGTTCGGACTGCTGCTGCCGGTCGAAGGCGCGATCGCGCAGGAAATCATCGACCTCGCTGCCGTGCTGAACGCCCTCCGCACGGCGCGTCCGATTTCAGCGGATTTCGGCGGTGCTTGATTCGGCCTACTCGTGCCTCAGCGCTGTCGCCGGTTCCACTCTGACCGCGCGCCGGGCCGGAATCCAACACGCCAGAAGGCCAATTGCCAGAATCACGGCGACTCCGGCCGCAACCGTCGCCGGATCTTGCGGAGAGGTGTTCCACAACTGGGCCACGAGCAGTCGATTCGTGAGCAGGCTTGCTCCGAGACCGATGACGAGGCCGATCGCGACCAAGCGCAGCCCGACCCGCACCACCATCTTCATCACGTCCGCGCGCTCGCCTCCGAGGGCCATGCGGATCGCGATTTCGCGCGTCTGCTGCGAAACGATGTACGCGAGCACGCCGTAGATGCCGAATGCGACGAGGAGCGTTCCGACCGAGGCAAAGATTCCGAGCAGCAGCAGGCTGAAACGCGGCCGGGCATAGAACACGCGCTGCAGCACTTCTTCCTCCGTGATCGGCTGGAGGAGCGCAACTTGCCGATCGATCGCTTGAATCTGCTCGCGGATAGCGGCGACGAGCTGTTGCGGCTCAGTCGACGTGCGAAGCAGGAACGTGAACCCGGCAGGACCTCTGAAGCCGAACGGGACGTATGCCGCAGGTGCCGGAGGATTGCGGGGTCCTTGATTCGCGACGTCGCGCACGATACCGACAATTGTGAACGTGGGATCCACCACAGGAATCGGAAGGGTGGCCAGCCGCGGCAGCCGAATCGTGCGTCCCAGCGGGTCATCGTTCGCGAAGTATTTCTTCGCCATGGTTTCGTTAATCACCGTGACGCGATGCGCTTGTTCGACGTCGATGGCTGAGAGGTGTCGCCCTCGGACGAGAGGCACTCCGACTGTCTCGAACAGACGATCGCTGCAGAACACGATTACCGACAACGCCTCCGGTGGAACAGCGAGCCCCGGGATCTCCAGACGGCTGGTGGGACCGCCTAGCGGATCTCCATTCGCGATTGCTGCCGAACGCACGCCGGCCGTGGTGGAGAGCCGGTCGAGGGCTCCGCGATAGAAGACGCGCTGCGCATCGGCGGAGGCCATCAGACGCGGCGGCAAACCTACGGGGGCGATAAGGAGGTTCTTGGTTTCGAACCCGAGGTCCACACCGAGCAGTTTGACGAATGTTCGCATCAGGAGGCCCGCCCCGAGCAGGAGCACGATGGACAGCGCGACCTGCGCGACCACCAGGCTGCCGCGCAGTCGTTTCTGTCGTCGAGCCGCCGTACTTCTCCCGCCCGGTCCGATGCCTGCCGAAACGTCGTCGCGCACGCTCTGCACCGCAGGAAACAGACCGAACGCGACCGTTGCGACACCCGCCGCGACGATGCCGAATACGAGCACCGGAACGTCGACGCGGATCTGCGTTTCCCACGGGACGCCTTGCCGCGGCATGAATCTCGCGAGCGCGCGGATCCCCGCGTACGCGAGCGCGCACCCCGCGATGAGGCCGCCGGTGGCCAGGAGCGCACTCTCGACGAGCAATTGCCGGACGATCCGGCTGCGCGACGCGCCGATCGCCAGACGGATCGCGATTTCGCGCCCTCGCGTGGTCGCTCTTGCGAGCAGCATGTTGGCGACGTTGCAGCACGCGATGAGGAGCAGGAGCGTCACGGCCCCGAACAGCGTGTACAACTCACCCCGGAATTCGCGCACTACCCAGTCAACGACCTTGATCACCTCCAGGTGCGAATGCGCGGGATATTCGGTCGGGTAGGCGGCGGCACGACGGGCGGCGACGACAGCGAGCTGCGCCTCGGCTTGCTTGGGCGTGACACCGGGACGCAGGTGTGCCTGGAACGCACGAAATCCCCGCGGCGTTCGTGGATCGTCGCTTCGGTTCAGAGCGGCCGGAAGCCACAAGTCGGCAATGTTCCACTCGAATCTTGGAGGCATGACCCCGATGACCGTCCAGGCTTTACCATCGAGCCTCAACGTTCGACCGATGATGCCGGGATCCGCGCCGAACAGCGTGACCCACACGCGGTGGTTCATGACCGCGACCGGCGCTGCGCCGGGCGCCACGTCGGCGTTGCCGAAGACACGTCCGAGCATCGGTGCCACGCCGAGGAAGTTGAACCCGTTCGGCGTCATCCAGACGACGACCAGGCGTTCCGCACCAGCGTCGCTCGCCCAGAGCATCGCGTCCTGGCTGCTGCCGACGACATCTTCAAAAACCGTTGCCTGCTCCTGGTAATCGAGGAACTCGGGTGCCGGGAAGTACGGCCCGCGAACTCCGCGCCCCGATTCGTCCCTGAGCACCACGTTTACCAGGCGATCCGATCGCGAATAGGGAAACGGTTCGAGCACGACATTTCGCAGCACGCTGTAGATCACCGTGACCGCGCCAATGCCCAGCGCGAGCGTCATCGCGGCCGCGAGCGCGAATCCGGGCGCCCGTGCGAGCGTCCGGAGTCCGTAGCCGATGTCGCGCCGCATATCTTCCAGCCACAGAAACGACCGGGCGTCGCGCTGCATTTCCTTCACCTGCTCAACGCCTCCAATCGCCACACGCGCCGCACGCGCGGCGTCAGCGGGGGGCATCCCACGGCGTCTGAATTCGTCTTCAAGGAGCGTCAGATGCGAGCCGAGCTCGCGCGCGAGATCCTGCTCGGCGGCCTCGCGTCGGAACACCCGGTACAAGCGCAGCAGGAGGCGTCTCAACGCAGACATGTTCAGGGTTCATCGAGCAGGAGCTTATCGACGAATCCGACCAGACGGCGCCAGCGGTCTGTCTGCTTCGCCAGCGCGCGTAGGCCCGACGGAGTGATGGCGTAGTACTTCGCGTCCCGGCCCGCTTCGGTCCGCTGCCACCGGCCCTTGATCCAGCCCTTCTGGTCGAGCCGCACGAGTGCGGCGTACAGCGTGCCCTGGTTCAATGGGAACGGGTGATCGGCGATCTGCTCGAGCCGCGCCGCGAGTCCGTAGGCGTGCTGGGGCCCCATGGTCGACAGCGCGCGCAGGACAATCATCTCGAGCGTTCCCTGGAAGACCTCGACGCGCGGCGCGTCTTCACTGGCCATCGCAGTGGAGTAGACATCTTTACCACTGCGTTGTCAAGTGGAGAGCCGGCCGGCCGATTTGGTGGAGGCCGCGGACTTCCGGTATAAAAACGGAATCACCATGCTGTCGTCGTCGCCCGCTGCGGAGATCGCACCGTCACGCTCGACCAGCCTCGACCGCTGGATCGCCGCCCGTGTGCAGCGCATCGTCAGCACCGCGCCGATCTCGTTCGTCCTCTGGGACGGATACGAGGTCCCCGCAGCCGGCGGCCGCGCGGTCGGCTCCATCGTCTTCAGAAAGAGGACTGCGCTCGCCCGCTGGTTGTGGGATGCGGAGCTCAACTTCGGAGAGTCCTACACCGCCGGGGACGTGGAAGTTCACGGCGATCTGGTCGAGGTCCTCGAAGCGGTCTATCGCGCGTTCGGCGTGCCGGACCTGCAGTGGTGGCATCGATTCCGCCCGAACGACGTCGGGGCCGCCCGTCACAACGTCCATCACCACTACGACATCGGCAACGATTTCTATCGACTGTGGCTGGACCGGGAAATGGTGTATACGTGCGCGTATTTTCCCGAGCCCGACGCGACGCTGGAAGACGCGCAGACCGCAAAGATGGACCTCGTGTGCCGGAAGCTCCGGCTCACCGCAGGTGAGCGCGTCGTCGAAGCCGGCTGCGGGTGGGGCTCGCTCGCGATATTCATGGCCAAGCACTATGGCGTCAGTGTTCGAGCGTTCAACCTGTCCTCGGAGCAGATCGCGTACGCGCGCGAACGGGCGAAAGCCGAAGGGCTCGCGGATCGAGTCGAGTTCGTCCAAGACGATTACCGGAACGTGACTGGAACCTACGATGCGTTCGTCTCGGTGGGGATGCTCGAGCACGTGGGGGCGCCTGATTATCCGACGCTCGGCCGCGTAATCGAACGCTCGATGTCGCGCGCCGGCCGCGGGCTGCTTCATTTCATCGGCAGGAACCGTCCGGCCCCACTCAATGCGTGGATCCGCAAACGCATCTTTCCGGGCGCGTACGCGCCTGTCCTTCGCGAGGTCTTCGAGCACGTGTTCGAGCCGCATCGACTCTCGGTGCTCGACGTCGAAAATCTGCGCCTGCATTACGCCAAGACGCTCGAGCACTGGCGCCGCCGTTTTCTGAGCTCCGCATCGCAGGTGGCAGCCATGTTCGACAATCAGTTCGTGCGTACGTGGGATTTGTATCTCGCGGGATCTCAGGCGGCCTTCACTACCGGATCGCTGCAGCTGTTCCAGGTCGTGTTCACGCGCGGCGAGAACAACAACGTGCGGTGGGTCCGCATCAGCGGATTGCCATAATTGCCACAATTGCCAGAATTGCCAAAATTGAATTGATCAATTCAGGGAACGAAATGCTGTCAATTCTGGCAATTCCGGCGATTATGGCAATTCACCCGTGATCACCTGCGACGCGCTCGTCGTCGGCGGCGGACCAGCGGGCTCGTCCTGCGCGTGGAAGCTGCGACAGGCCGGTATGGACGTCCTGGTCGTCGACAAGGCGACGTTTCCTCGCGACAAAGTCTGCGCCGGTTGGATCACGCCAGAGGTGATCACCGAACTCCAGATCGACGTCGAAGACTATCGACAAGGCCGTACCTTCCAACCGATCACGGCGTTCCGCGTCGGAGTACTCGGCAGGCGTGACGTCGTCGATATCGATTACAGCCTTCCGGTGAGCTTCGGGATCCGACGCTGCGAGTTCGATCATTACCTGCTCGAACGCTCCGGCGCGCGAGTCGTTGCAGCCACGCCGGTTGCGGCCATTCGCCGGGACAACCTCCACTGGATCGTCAACGACGAGATTCGTGCGCCGCTGGTGGTGGGCGCCGGCGGCCACTTCTGTCCCGTCGCACGAATGCTGAATCCCGATGCGGTTGCGGCCCCCCTGGTCGCCGCGCAGGAAGGGGAGTTCGTCGCGGCGCCGCCGGCGTCGTGGCCGACCGATGGCGAGCGTCCCGAGCTGTATTTCTGTGCGGATCTCCGTGGCTACGGTTGGTGTTTCCGGAAGGGTGAATACCTGAACGTGGGCTTCGGACGGTTCGACGCGCGTGCGCTGCCCAAGGCCACCAGTAGCTTCGTCGATTACCTGAAGGCGAACGGCCGCGTTCCGCTCAACGTGTCGTGGCGCTGGCGCGGTCATGCATACCTTGTCTCGGGCGCGCGATCGCGGAAGGCCGTCGGCGACGGCGTGATGCTCGTCGGCGACGCCGCAGGTCTGGCATATCCGCAGAGCGGGGAAGGGATTCGGCCCGCGATCGAATCCGGACTGATGGCGGCCTCCACGATTCTGAAGGCGAAGGGGCCATACACGGTCGACCGCCTCACACCGTATGCGAATCGACTCCGTGACCGTTACGGAACCGGGCGCCTCGGACGTATCTTGTCCGGGGCGCTGCCAGACCGGACCGCCACACGTCTCGCGCCGCGGTTGATGCGCAACCGTTGGTTCGTCCAGCATCTGGTTCTCGACCGGTGGTTCCTGCATCGAACCGGCTCGAGGCAGTTCGCGGCGCTCTGACACAATCCTACGGATCACCGCCGGACTTCCGGCAGCTCGGGGGCGAAATCGCGCCACTGCGCAAGAATTTCCACCAAATCGATCTGAGGCGCTATCAGACAGATATGGCCATGACCGCGCAGCACGTGAAGCGCGGCGCCTGGCACACGTGCCGCCATGAAACGTGCTTCCCGCACCGATGGCACCAGATGATCGCGCTCGGCCGCGAGAAACAACGTGGGCACCGTGATCTCCGGGAGCCTGTGCCGCACATCGTAGGTGGTCAGCGCTTTCAGCCGGTTTCTGTAGCCTCTCTGCGTCGCCGCCCTCGTCAGCTCGATGAATTCGCGAATCTGCTCCCGCGAGGTATATGGCGAGTGGAGCCGGAAAGCCGTCGCTCTTCGCACGAGACCCATCAACCCCCAGGGCATTACCTCGAGCGCGGCAATGGCAAGACGCAGCCTGAATTGCGGCACGAAATATGGAAACGAGTTCACCACGATGAGTGCGCGAACCCGTTCGGGATGCTCCACCGCGAAGCTGAGTGCGAGCGCACCACCGAATGATTCACCGAGGATGAGGGCTTGGTGTTCAGTGCCCGCGACGCGCTCGACGACGTCGTGCAAGTCGTCGACGAGGTCCTTCATTCGCGATGCCTCGTCGCGCAACGCGTACGTGGCGACGCGGTACGCCCGCTCCAGGGAGGGCACTTGCCGATAGAACAACTCGCCCGTGCCGTCCATGCCGGGAACGAGGACGAGCGGCGTTCCGGTGCCGCGCATCGACAGCCGCGGGTCGTAGCCGCTTCTCATCGCAGATCGCCGATCCGCCCAGCCTGTCGACTCGGATGGACGGTCATCACCATCATCGTGGTCGAGGCCGCGATCGTGGCGGCTTCGTTGATGCCGGTTGCGCTCATCTGGTTCTACGCCCTGTCGCTGGCCGCGACTGCGCTTGCACGAGCCGCATTGTTCTGTGTTCTGACGGCTCCCTCGTATGCGCTCTTCCTGCTGGCCCTGCTGCCGGTGTCGGCGCTCACGACCCGAGCGCTTGGCTGGCGGACGCCCGCGAATGCGGAAATGCGCATCGCTGACATGGGATGGCCGTTGCTTCGATGGGCGCGATACATGGCGTCGATTCATCTCGTGCGTATCGCCGCGGGCCAATTGCTTCGTGGCACGCCTGTCTGGACGTCATATCTGCGCCTCAGCGGCGCGCGTATCGGACGCCGGGTTTACGTCAATACCCTCGGTCTCAGCGATTACAATCTCCTGCAGTTCGGCGATGACGTAATCATCGGGGCAGATGTGCACATCGCGGGCCACACGGTCGAGCGCGGCGTCGTGAAGACGGCTTCGGTTCGGCTCGGCGACCGGGTCACCGTCGGCGTCGGAAGCATCATCGAGATCGGGGCCTCGATCGGCGACGGCGCGCAGATTGGTGCGCTGAGCTTCGTGCCCAAATATGCGGAACTCGCCCCCCATGCCGTGTACCTGGGAATTCCGGTCCATCGCGCCGCTCGCGAGTGACCGCCGGCTCGTGCGCGCGAGTTTTTCCGCACAGACATCGAAAAATCCGTGCATTTCTGTGCGCGATCGTTCCGGGTGCGGCCCTTACGAGGATTCTCGCTGGAACGGCAATTGCTGAGGCAATTGCACGCGGAACGTTACCGCTGGAGAGTTCCCGAGTGATAAGTCACGCCTGCGAAACAACGATCTTCGATTGGCTGCAATTGATTCGTGCGGAGTACCTGGAGATACCAGACCTCCACTTGACACGCCAGCAGGCGCAGCGGCTGTGGGGCCTCGACGAGATGACCTGCGACGCCTTGCTCGATGTGCTCACGAGAGCGAGATTCCTGCGACAGACTCGCACGGGCGGGTACGTTCGCGCCGACTGAATCGTCCCGTACGCTTGCGACTACTCGCCGTCTGTTTTCGGCACCTCGGGAACCCCGTCGTGCAGCTCGTGCAGCAGGTGCGAGCGTGCTTCGATCTCGGTAAGCTTTCCCGAGGCGTAAACGCCCGCATCGCTCAACAGCCTCCGGCGCTGCCGTTCCGACAGCGTGGACAGTGCCTGCCGATCGTACCCGTGCGCGCGCAGGTACTCCTCGATGAGTGTTTGCTCGAGTTGCGGAATGGGTGCTTCAGACATGGCGTGGCCTCCTCACCGGACGTGTGTGCGCTTGTCGGCCCGGGAGCCGATCACAAGCGCCACGCCGACGCTCGACGCCGTGAACGCCGGCCGCAATTGGAGACGTACCCGAACGGGCGATCGATAGAGCACCGAGCGATCGCGGTGCAGCGCGTCGATGCCGGCGCCGAGCGCCGCGGCCGCCGCGAAGAGCGCAGCCCGCTGCGGGACCTGCGCCCCGTCACAGGTTTGGGCCTGGCTGTTGCACACATTGTCCGGAACCAGAGCGGCTGCCGCACCGATGGCGGCGCCTATCGCGAGCCCGTTCCACAGCGGGTCGCCGTTTCGCGTCACCTCACGAACGTCCGACGAGTCGAACTGCCGAAGCGCACCGCGAACGTCCAGCGTGAGGGATTCAGCCGAGACCGCCGCAACGTGCCCGCGTGTTTCCTCACCCGCGGCGTCAAACAACGCAACCGATTCTCCGCGGGTTAAGCGCGGAACCAGCTCAGGCCACGACTGGACAGCGTGCGCGTGCGCGCACGCAGCCGCGGCACACGACCACCCCGCGAGCATCATCACTCTCATCGTCGGGAGAATCGCAGAGTGAGTCATATGCGGCGTTGTCCCTTCTTGCGAGGATCATGCCTGTTATGCGCGTAATTCGTTTCGTCAATCACTCGGTATCACCACGTCATCGCCTGCCGAAAACACGCGCGGGGTCGAGAATGTGTGACGCGACAGATGACCGCGGTGCGGGAATTCCGCCGTGTCTGCGTGGGATTTCCGACGATCGTGACTCGGGATGTCCACGGCCCCGGACAATTCGAGCGTTTGGCGCTCGTCGTGCGTGGGCTGCGAATTGCAACGCTCGTCTTCAGTATGTCGGCGTTCGCCGGTTTTACTCGGTCCGTCGTTGCGGTGTCTCTGCTCTTCGGGTTCAATCCCGGGGGCTCACGGCAGACGACATTTCGAACGCCGCCGCCGCTCGTCATCCGCTCGATGGCGGGCGGCGATCTTTTCCGCTTCTACTGCGCGTCGTGTCACGGCAGCGACGGCCGCGGCCATGGCCCCGTCGTCGCGGCGCTGCGAACGCTCCCTCCCGATCTGACGACGATTAGTGTGCGCAGCGGCGGTTCGTTTCCACGGGCAGAGATCGGCTTGTACGTGACGGGCGATGAGGTCCGCCCCGCCCGCGCGCACGGGTCGAAGGAGATGCCGGTGTGGGGGCCCATATTCCAGGCGCTCGATCCGGACGACCGCACGCGGAAAATCCGGATTCAGAATATCGTCGATTATCTGGAATCCATCCAGAGCAAATAACAGGGCACGAGCGGGTGGCGATCGATTGCCGGGACAGCGTGCGCATGATGCCTCCGTCCGCGATTACGCAGTAACAGCCACGTCGTGGTGTCGCGCGGCTTCGGTCACGCTAATCGGGCGTACGACGAGCACGGGACATGCGGCGCTGCGAACGACACGCTCCGCGATGCTGCCCATCAGCGTGTGCGGCATCACCGTCGACGTATGAGCGCCGGCGATCAGCAGATCGATTCCAGCCTCGCGCGCATAGTCCACGATCGCGTCGGCGGGGGCGTTGGAGCGTCGCAGCACGGGTGTCGCGTGCACCAGAGCTCCGTTGCCCGCGTTCAGCAGTGAATCGAGTTGTTTTCGCGCACCTTCTTCGATTTCCCCCTGCATGACCTCGAAGTTCGGCGTAAATCCTTCGGCGCTGTTCGCCGCGACGATGTTCGGTGCGACGTGCAGCACGGACAGCTCGGCGCCGAACGCGTGAGCGAGGTCCCGGCCGTACTCAAGGGCCGGCAAGGACATCTCGCCGAAATCAATCGCCACCGCAATTCGTTTGGGAACCATACGCATCGCCTCCTGCAACGGGCCTCGCTGGAGACCAGGAGCAGACCGTGTGCCACTCGCGCGCGTTCATAATGACGCCTGTGCCCGCCCTGCCTGATCGCCGCTGCCGCCTCCGCCGAGAAATCGGCGCGCGTCGACGAATAGGCAGCAAACACGCTCAGCGTGATCGCGGCAACTGATGCAGGCGTGCGGTGCACTGGGGAACGTCGATTGCAGAAACCGGCGGCAGGCCAATGTCCGAAACCGATTGTCGCTGCATTGCCGGCTTCCGCCAACATGCGCTGACAGATCTCCCCGCGCCGGAGGAAAGGACTTCGACGCAGAGAGTCGTGCGGAGATCGCACGAAGCGGTGACGCAGCACGCGCGACGCAACGTCGCGGTTGCGGATGTCGATACGCTCGCCGCCCGCGCGTCGGACGGCGGTCCAGAGGGAGGTCGATCATGACAACCGCCGTGGCGATTCATGCGTTTCTGCGTGATGCCCATGTTCCCTATTCCGTACTGCCCCACAAGCGTGCCGGCACCGCTGAGACGGAGGCGGCCGCGAGCCACGTTCCGCCGCGCGATTGGGCGAAGGTCGTGGAGTGCTTCGTCGACGGCGAGCCGATTCAGGCGGTCGTGCCGGCAACCCGTACGGTGAATCTGCCGCGTCTACTCGAGCTCGCGAGCGGAAGGCAGATCCGGCTTGCTGACGAATCGGAAATGCTGCGCCTCTTCCCCGGGTGCGAGGCGGGCGCAATGCCCCCGTTCGGCGGGCTGTACGGGCAGCGAGTGTTCGTCGACATAGCGCTGGCGTCCGAGCCCCACATTTATTTCTGCGCCGGCACCCATACCGAAGCGATCAGGATGCGATGGGCAGATTTCGCCGCGACCGTACGGCCGATTGTCGGGAGCTTTGCGGAAATGCCGGATGTCTTCGACGCATCGGTATACGTCGACTAGCACTGCTTTGTCAGATCCGCTGTGTGAGAGAGTGCTCACGCAGAGAACGCACGGATCTCGCGCAGAGAACGCGGAGGGCGCAGAGATTCCCAGGACCGCGTGCGTTCGCCACGGCCGGCCTGCGGCCGGCCACCAGGGAGGGGGAGAGATCCGCACAGACAAGCGGCGGGGCGCGGTGCGCCGTTTGTCTGTGCGGGTCTCTCCCCCTCCTGTCGCGCCACGCGCGACGTGGCGAACGCACGACCGTCCGCGTCCTCAGCGTTCTCGGCGCGAGACCGTTACTCCGCTCCTCGGCCGCCGATCTGACAAAGTAGTGGTAATGGAGGCATACTCGCTGATAAGGACCGCCCGATGCGGGTCCTGTCCGCGAACAGCCCCACTTTGGCCTCGCGCCGCCGCAAAATGTAAATGAGCCGCCTTCGCGCAGCTACGGCGAGACCACGCCGGAGGCCCGCGCCAGATCACGTGCGCGGGCGCAGGTGGACGCGGCCACCCCCGCGGAAGGCAGTCCCAATTCAGTGGAGACAGGCCACTAGTCCTGCCGTTCTCAGGCAGAAGCTCCGACAGCCGACGCACCCGCGCCCACGGCCTCAACGACAAACTCGTGCTGTGGATGCCGGACCGTCAATACAGGGCATGGCGCCTTGCGGACGATGCGTTCCGCAACGCTTCCCAGCAGCATGTGGCCGATCGGTCCACGTCCGTGGGTGCCGATCACGATCAAATCGACGTTCTTCTCCGACGCATACGCCGCGATGTCGTAAAAGGGGCTGCCGATTCGGACGGCGACGGTCGCCGACAGAGGGGCGCAGCGTGCGGCGGTCTCTTCGAGTCGTGTGCGCGCCTGTTCCTCCCACTGCGTGATCATGTCGGTGACCGGCGCGGCGAACCCCTCCGCAGCCCAGGCCTGCTTGTACGGATCCTGGACGACATGGAGCAGGTGCAGCGAGGCCCCGAATGCCTCGGCAAGAGCGCGCCCGTACCGCACGGCAGCCTCGGAGCATTCGCTGAAGTCCGTCGGAACGAGGACGGTTTTGAGAGCAATCATGACTGGCCTCCCGGATACCTGCTCGAAGTGCAATCCATGTTCCGGGTGAATTGGCCTAATCTCCCGCCTCGCTGACGGATTTCCGCTGGTCGCGCGGATTCACCGGGAGCGTCACGGTGACAACGGTGCCGCCTTCGGCCGGGCACGCCACGTCAATCTCGCCGTGATGGCGTTCGACCACCCGTTTGGCCGTCGGCAGACCAAGTCCGGTGCCGCGGTGCTTCGTGGTGAAGAACGGCTCGAAGATGCGGTCCCGGACCTCCTCTGGAATGCCCGGACCGCTGTCGGCGATTGCGATGCGGCACGTGCCGTCCGAAGCGGACACCGACACGCGCACCTGGCCCGCCGCGCCTGCGGCCTGCGCGGCGTTGAGCAGTAAATTGAGGATGACCACTTGCACTTGCTCGGCGTCCGCCATGATCGTCGGGCGATCTCCGTTGACGCTGACCTGCGCACCCGCGTACGCCGGATCTTTCTTCAGGAGCGCCGCTGTCCCTTCGAGCAGCTCGGCAAGCGCGACGGGCGCGAGCTTTGGCTCACGCGGGCGGGCAAACACCAGCAGGTCCTGGACGATGTCGTTCAGCGAGTCGAGGCGCTGCACGATATCTCCGATAATGCTGCGATCGCGGCTTGCCTCAGGCAGTCGGCCACCGATGACTTGGAGCGCACCGCGGATGCCGGCCAGCGGGTTCTTCACCTCGTGCGCGACGACAGCCGCCATCTCGCCGAGCCTCGCGAGCGCCGCCTGCTCCCGCAGGAGCAATTCGGTCCGCTTTCGTTCGGTGATGTCGGAGCGAATAGCCATGTACTGATACGGCTTTCCGCGGTCATCGAGGAACGGCACGATCGTGGTGTCGACCCAGTAAAACGTTCCGTCCTTGGCTCGGTTCCGGATCTCGCCGCGCCAGATCCGGCCGCTCGCAATCGTCGTCCACAGTCCCCGGATGAATTCCTTCGGGTGATACGCGGAGTTGATGAGGCGGTGGTCCTGCCCGAGCAGCTCCTGCCGGCTGTACTTCGAGATCTCGCAGAACTTTTCGTTGACGTAGGTGATCTTCCCCTTCACGTCGGTGACCGCCACGATCGCGGCCTGATCGAGCGCGAAGTTCGTGTCGGCGAGATCCTTGAGCGAACGATCGAGTGCGCGTCCGACCTTCGCATACCCCCAGACGAGCCACGCGCTAATCCAGATGCCCGTCAGCGTGAGCACGCGGTTGGCGACGCCGTAGAGCACCGGTCCGCCAGGCGGGGAGAGCCACCCTCCTACCACGGTCAGTAGCGTGACCAGCGCGGCGCTGACCCACGGATATCGCGGCTCACGGATATACAGCCCGAGAAGAACGACCACTCCGTACAACGCAGAAATCGCGATGTCGAACGGAACGTTGATGTCGATCAAAAAGACGAAGACCGCCAGCGCGGCCGCAGAGATGATGAGGCGCCGATCGCGCCAGTTGGCAGTTGGCGCCGGGCGTACAGAAGTGGATCGAGGTTTGATAGGAGAAGAACTCAAGCGTCAGTTTCGCTGCGATGCTAACGCGCACTGGATACAAACCGCAATAAAACTTCGACTTACAGTTGTCGTCGGTGCGGGATTTTTCGCGGGGCGTCGTAAATTTTCCGACAGACTCATGGCATCCGTTCTAATCGTCGACGACGAAGACCTCATTCGGTGGTCGCTCGCGCAGAGCCTGGAAGAGGCGGGCTATGGGGTCCTGGAGGCGGCCACCGCCCGCGAGACGCTGGAGCGTATCAGCCAGGCGGAAGACATCCGCGTCGTGCTGCTGGATTTGAAATTGCCGGATTCGAGCGATCTCGATCTCCTTCGCACCCTTCGGCGGCGTGCGCCGCGCTGCCGCGTGATCCTCATGACGGCCCATGGCAGCGCCGAGACTCTCGACGAGGCGCTGCGCGCCGGCGCGTTCCGGGCGCTCGGCAAGCCATTCGACATCGGCAAGATGGTCGGGATCGTTGGGGAAGCCATCGCCGCGTAGGGCGGGGTCTTAAGACCCCGCCCCACAATCCTCCTCGAGACGCCGCCGTCCAACCGTCCTCTATAATCCGAAGTACATGGCTACGATTCTCGTCGTCGACGACGAGCAGCTGATCCGCTGGTCGTTGTCCGAGCGGCTCACCTCGGAGGGGTACGACATCGTCGAGGCGGGTTTGGCCCGGGACGCGCTCCAGAAGTTCGGCCCTGACATCGATCTCGTGCTGCTCGATTTCCGGCTGCCGGATGCCGACGGTCTCAGCGTGCTGAAGAAAATGAAGACCGCGCAACCCGACGTGCCCGTCATCCTGCTCACCGCGTTTTCCAGCGTCGAGACGGCCGTCGAAGCCATGAAGCAGGGCGCATATCACTACGCCAACAAGCCGTTCAATCTCGACGAAATCGCACTGGTCGTACAGAAAGCCCTTGAAACGACGGCGCTGCGGCGCGAGGTGAAGTCGCTCCGGGCATCGCGCTCCGAACCGTTTTCCGTGTCCCGCATTGTCGGCGAGTCGCCGGCAATGGCGCACCTGAAGGCGCTGCTCCAGCGGATCGCGACCAGCCCTGCGTCGACCGTCCTGCTGATGGGGGAGAGCGGAACCGGCAAGGACCTGGCCGCGAAAGTCATTCACTACAATTCCGACCGGGCGTCGCGGGCCTTCATGAACATCACGTGTTCCGCTCTGCCGGAGGCCTTGCTCGAGAGCGAGCTGTTCGGCCACGAACGGGGAGCATTCACCGACGCCCGAAATCAGAAGACGGGCCTCCTCGAATCGGCCGATGGCGGGACCGTGTTTCTCGACGAGATCGGTGAGATGGTGCCGGCGCTCCAGGCGAAGATGCTGCGGTTTTTAGAGGAGAAAGCGTTCAAACGTGTTGGAGGCGCGGGGGACATTCGCGTCGACGTGCGCGTCATCGCCGCGACGAACCGCAACCTCGAGGAAGCGGTCGCTCAAGGAAAGTTTCGCGAGGATCTGTACTATCGCTTGAACGTGATGCAGGTGCAGCTGCCGTCGCTTCGCGACCACGCGTCTGACATTCCCCTGCTCATCAACTTTTACATCGACCAGTTCAACCGGGAGTTCCGCAAGCAGGTGCGCGGGGTGTCGCCCGACGCGCTGGAAGTGCTGCGCGGCTATCGCTGGCCAGGGAACATACGCGAACTGCGCAACGCCGTCGAACGGGCGATGCTGCTCGCGGACGGCGACTGGCTGTTGCCGGAGCATTTTCCGATGGCCGCGACCAGGCGAACGAGCGAGGGACGGTTCGATCTCCCTGAGGACGGCGTGAGTCTCGAACAGGTCGAGCGCGAACTCGTGATGCAGGCGCTGCGCCGGACCGGTTGGAATCACACCAAGGCGGCGGCGCTCCTCGGCCTGAACCGCGACCAGATTCGCGATCGTGTGGTGAAGTTCGGGCTGGAAAAGACCGTGGACCGCGAATAATCCCCCAGCCGGCAGCGGGATTTTTCCCCGTTCGATCCGAGCAACGGCCGTGCCCGTTGCAAGCCTCAGGATTTCCTCAATATTTCGTCGGTCCTGCGTGGCATGCCCGTTGCTCTGACGATATTCCGGCAATCAACAATCAGCAATCAGCAATCAGCAATTGAGACGAGGGCCTATGTTGTCCAGGGAACGCGTGGAGTCAGTGCTCGATCGCATCCGCCCGATGATGCAGGCCGACGGCGGTGACATCGAGCTCGTCGATGTATCCGGCAACAGCGCACGCGTTCGTCTGACGGGCATGTGCTCCGGATGTCCGAGCGCGCACATGACGCTCTACATGGGCGTCGAGATGGCGCTGCGCGACGAAATCAAGGAATTCGAAGAGTTGCAGGTCGTCTAATGCGTACTCCAACCCAGTTCTCCATCGATCAGGTCGTTGTCGGCCACAGCGCGCGGATGCGCGCGATCTTCGACTTCGTGAAGGTCGTCAGCCGAAGCGACAGCAGCGTGATCATCACGGGCGAGAGCGGCACCGGCAAGGAAGTCATTGCCAACATGCTGCACCATCAGAGCGCGCGCCGGCACCAGCCGTTCGTGGCCGTCAGCTGCGCGCTGTTCTCCGAGACGCTCATCGAAACGGAGCTCTTTGGCCACGAGCGCGGCGCGTTCACCGGCGCGATCAAGGACAAGCCGGGACGGTTCGAGCTCGCGCAGGGAGGCACGCTGTTCCTCGACGATATCGACGACGTGCCGCTCTCGATTCAGGTGAAGCTGCTGCGCGCGCTGCAGAACCGTCAGGTCGAGCGGGTCGGCGGCACGCGGACGATTCCGGTGAACGTGCGGATCATCACCGGGACCAAGCGCGATCTGAAGCAGATGGTCGCGGAAGGGAAGTTCCGCGAGGACCTGTACTACCGGCTCAACGTGCTCCCGATCGTCCTGCCGCCGCTTCGCGAACGGCGCGAAGACATCCCGGTGCTCCTCGATCATTTCCTGCGTCGGTTCTCTCGCGACCGCGGGATCGACGTGCCGGAGATTTCGCCCGTCGTCCGCCACGCGTTCTCGCGTTACCGCTGGCCTGGCAACGTCCGCGAGTTGGAAAACGCCTGCGAGCGAATCGCGCAGACCTGCTCGTGCGGCACCGTCCGGGTTGGCTGTCTCGCGGCGAGCGTGTTGTTCGGAGCGACGAACCTGCCGGACGCTCCCGCGCTCCCGGCAATGGAGCCGCCGAAGTCGATCTCGCTCGACGAGCGGCTGAAGGAAGTCGAGTCGAACCTGATTGGGTGGGCTTTGAAAGTCGCCGATGGCAACAAGTCGAAAGCGGCCGAGCTGCTGAACATCAAGCGCTCGACGTTGGGCGACAGAATCGCGCGGTGCGGAATCGCCGACGCGCACGACACCGCCGAACCGATGCAGGCCTCGGCCTGATCACTTCGCCTCGTTGATGAGCGATCGAACCCGCGGTGCCTCAGGGTAGCCCGGGTTCGACGCGAGCAATCGCTCCCACGCTTCCACCGCACCCTTCCGATCGTTCTTGCCGTCACGCTTGACGATGCCGATGTTGAAGAGCGTCTGCGCATGGCTCGCATCGATCGCGAGCGACGCCTGCAACTGCGCGAGCGCCTCGTCGGGGCGTCCCGCGTAGAACATCGCCGTTCCGAGATCAGTGCTCACGTTCACGTTGCCGGGGTCGCTCTTCAGGGCCGTCTGGTAGTACGGAATCGCCTCAGCATAGCGCCCCGCGTCGTATAACTTGTTCGCCAGAGCCGTTGCGGCTCCGGCGTTCTTGGGGTCCTGTGCAAGGATGTCGCGATAGGGCTGCAGATCCGCATCGGTGACCAGCGTCGTGGATTGCGGTGCCGCGGCCGTTTGTGCCGCTGCTGCGACGGCCGCCGGAGCCTGCAGCTGACCCGAGCCAATCACGTAGCCGACAATGATCCCGAACAGGATGCCCGCGACACCGGTGACGAGGTTCATCGGAGTGAAAACGTCATTCTGAGTTCGCATGATCGAGAGAAGGTCCAAGCCGGATGCCACGCGAACTTCGGCCCGTTTTGCGCAAGGATGTGCGCCCCTGCCGGAATTCCGTCGGCCATCGTCGTGTTCGGCGGGCTCAGGGACGTGTCCTGAGGGAGCGTCAGCGAGTCGACGGGCATGTTCCTGAGGGAGCGTCAGCGAGTCGACGGGCATGTCCTGAGGGAGCGTCAGCGAGTCGACGGGCATGTCCTGAGGG
>JBKPTT010000206.1:0-12850 GCA_046735635.1 Acidobacteriota bacterium
TATAAGAGACAGGGCCTTCACAGGGCAGAAACGGCATGGATAACGTTGACCCGCCGGGTGCGTCCTCTTTATCGGTGGAGATTGCCGAGCCCACGCTGCGAATGCCGTTGACGATGTTTCCGGCGGGGCATGCGTCGGAGGACGCCCGGCTCGTGCGGGCGGCCCGTAATGGAGACGAGGGTGCATTTGCGCGCCTTTACGAACGGTATGCGCGTGTCGTGCACGGCCTGCTCCTGGCCCGGGCTCCTCGCGGCGACGTCGACGATCTCGTCCAGGAGGTGTTTCTGGCGGCGTGGCACAGGCTGGACGCGCTCCGGGATCCTGGCGCGTTTGGCGGATGGCTCTCGATGATCGCCAGGAACCGGGCCACGGATTTCCACAGGCGAACCGTGGACTCGGTCGAGTTGCCGGACGATCTTGCCGGCCACGACACGACCGAATCGCGCACCGATGCGCTGGCGGTGCTCGAGGTCATCCGCACGCTTCCGGACGCGTATCGGGAGACACTGGTGTTGAGACTCGTGGAGGGCCTTACCGGACCGGAGATCGCTGAGCGCACGGGGTTGACGCCCGCATCGGTGCGGGTGAACCTCCACCGCGGGATGAAGCTGCTTCGTGAGCGGCTGGCGTAGTTTTAGAGACTGCCATGACGACGACTGAGCGGGACGACAACGATTATCTGTGGGACGGCTCCGGCGAGCCGGATCCGGAGATCGTCCGTCTCGAAAGACTGCTCGGCGAACTCCGCCACCGCGGCTCCCCTCCAGAGCTCCCGTCTCGGGTCCGGTCCAAAGCGCGCTTTCTCACCCCACGGGTCATCGGGCTTGCCGCTGCGGCCGTCGTGTTATTGGCAGTGGGGGCGAGCGCATACCTGTGGATGGCGCGCGGCGGCTGGTCCGTTCACACGCTTCAGGGTACGCCGATCGTGGGTGTGACTCCGAACGCCGCGGTCCGCACGGCCGATGTCAAGCTGCGCGTGGGAGAGTGGCTCGTCACCGATGCCGAATCGCGTGCGCGTGTGGCGGTCGGCAGCATTGGAAGTGTCGACGTGGAGCCCAACACGCGCGTGCAGCTCGTCGAAGCGCGGGGGCGCGAACATCGGATGTCGCTAGAGCGGGGAACGATCCACGCGCGGATCTGGGCGCCGCCGAAGCTGTTCTTCGTCAACACGCCGTCGGCGACTGCTGTCGATCTCGGCTGCGAGTACACGCTGGCGGTCGACGATTTCGGTGCTGGCCTCGTCCGTGTCCTGCTTGGATGGGTGGCGCTCGAGACAACGGGACGGCAGGCGCTCGTGCCGCAAGGCGCGATGTGCGCGACGCGTCCCGGGATCGGTCCCGGCACGCCCCGCTACGCCGACGCACCGCCGGTGTACGGCGAAGCGCTCAATCGGCTCGACTTCGGAGCTGCCGACGATCCCGATCGGCCCGCCGCGCTCCATGCGGTGATCTCGGCCGCGCGTCCTCGCGACGGCCTGACGCTGTGGCACATGCTGTCGCGTGGAACGCCCGAGGAACGCGCGCAGGTCTACGACCGCCTCGCCGCGCTCTCGCCGCCGCCTCCTGGTGTCACGCGTGCAGCGGTGCTCGCGGGTAATCGTGCGGCGCTCGATCGGTGGTGGAACGCGATCGGCGAGAATACCGGGTCGTGGTGGAACGTCAAGGGAAAGTGGTAATAAGGGCGTCGTCGCCCTGTTCCCGTTCAGCTATTACAATCACCCGATGTTCGTCTACATCGGCAGCATCGCGGCATCGGACACGGGCGGCGACATCGCGGCCCAGACGCGTGGCGTGCTCGAGCGTGCCCGGGACGTCCTGGCACGCGCAGGCTCATCGCTCGAACGCGTGCTGTCCGCCACAGTCTATCTGCAGTCCGCGGCTGATTTTCCGGCGATGAACGCGGCGTACGCTGCGTTCTGGTCCGCCAACTATCCCAGTCGCACCACCGTCATCAGTCAGTCGATCACGCACGGGGCGCTCGTGGAGATGTCGTTCGTGGCGGCGCAGGGAGGCGAGCGCGAAGTCATTCACCCCCGAGGCTGGTTGAAATCGCCGAGCCCGTACAGCTATGCGATCCGATCCGGCGACACCGTCTTTCTCTCGGGTCTGGTGTCCAGGAACGGCCGGGACAACTCGTCGGTCAGCGGCGACGTTGCGGTCCAGACGCAAGTGATCCTGGACAACGCCAGCGAGCTCCTCCAGGCGGCCGGTTTGTCGCACGCGAATGTGGCGTCGTCTCGCGTTTACCTTCCCGACACCTCGTCGTTCGCGTCGATGAACGAAACATACGGCCGCTTTTTTCCCGCCAATCCGCCCGCGCGCGCGACAGTAGGTGCCAATCTTGCGGGGCCGCAATACTCGGTCGAAATCACGTTCACCGCATCCGCCGCTGCTCGGCGGTCGCTCGGCGCAGTAGCAAATCTGCCGCTGAGCAGCGGCATCGTTGCAGGGCGAACCGTGTACCTGTCGGGCATGCTCGGGTACGACCCGAGCAACACCACGGATGCGGCAGCCCAGACGCGGGCGACCCTCGCGAAGCTCGAACGCGCGCTCGTTCAGGCGGGCGCATCACGTGCGGACGTCGTCGAAGCCATCGTCTACGTTACTCACGCGCGCTATCTCACTGAGATCGATCGGGAGTACTCGGCGTTTTTCGGTTCGCACTCACCCGCGCGAACGACAGTGGTGTGCGGCCTGGTCGCGCCGGATGGGCTCGTGGAAATCATGCTGACCGCTGAATTGCCATAATTGCGGTAATTGCGGGAGGGGTCAGACCCCGAAGTGCAGGAGTCTGACCCCTTCCCGCAACTGTCGCAATTATGGCAATTCGCAAACCGAGAATCGGCGTCTCCGCCTGCCTCCTAGGGGAAGAGGTTCGCTATGACGGCGGCCACAAGCGCAACGGGACGCTGATCGACGCGCTCGGACCCGGGTTCGAGTTCGTGCCGGTCTGTCCGGAAGTCGAGGTCGGAATGGGAACGCCGCGTGAGCCGCTCCAGCTCGCCTCCGGCGAGCGGGGAATGCGGATGGTGACGGTGCAAACCGGCATTGATTACACCGACCGCATGAACGAGTGGGCGTGCAGGCGACTGCGCGAGCTCGAACGCGACGACATTGACGGCTACGTGCTGAAGAGCGGATCGCCGAGCTGCGGGCTGGAACCCCCCGGGCTTTTCGCGAGCGCGTTGATCGCATCGCTCGCATCGCTGCCCGTGATCGACGAGAAACACCTGGAGGATTCGTGCGCGCGGGCGGAGTTCATCAGCGCAGTCACCGAGTATCGCCGTCTGAAGCGAGAGCGGCGCGAATAATCCTTTCGAGTGTGAAGCGCGTTACGTACCGCACACGACTCAACCGCAGATCCTTCGCAATTTCAACGGATTAACAGCAAATTCTGGTGGCACCCGCGTTGCTGAAATCACTCCCAGGAGTGATTGATGCGACGCGGTGCAACGATAACGGCGGTGCTGGCGATCTCGATCGTCGCCTGGTCGGCAACGATTCGTGCAGCGCTGTTCGCGCACTCGGTTGCGCACGAGATCGACCGCGCGAAAGCGCTCGCGGATCTGGCGCCGCGTCCCCAGGCGACGATCGTGTACGACCGCGGCGGACAGCCGGCGTTCACGTTCTTCGTGGAAAAGCGGATCGGGGTGCCGCTCGATCGCGTGTCGCCGCGCATGATCGATGCGCTAATTGCCGTCGAAGACCGGCGATTCTTCATGCACCGCGGCGTCGATTTCGTCAGAATCGCCGCCGCCGCCTGGCGGAATTTCCGAGCCGGACGAATCCTCGAGGGGGGCAGCACAATCACCCAGCAGCTCGCGCGGGCCTCGCTGTCGACCGAGCGCACCTATGATCGTAAGATTCGCGAGATCCTCACCGCGACCGAAATCGAGCATCGGTACACCAAGACCCAGATTCTCGAGGAATACCTCAACACCGTTTATCTAGGCGAAGGCTATTACGGCGTCGAAGCGGCCTCGCGCGGCTACTTCGGAAAGTCAGCTGCGGATCTCTCGCCCCACGAGGCAGCATTGCTCGCCGCACTCGTGCGCTCTCCGTCGATCGATGCCCCGAGCGTCGCACCGGCGCGTGCGCTGAAGCGGCGGAACCTCGTGCTTCGTCTGATGCACGAGCAGGGGAAGCTTTCGGACGCCGACTACCAGAAATCGGTCGCCGCGAAGCTCCCCGATTCGAGCCACGGCCAGACAGATTCTTCAGGTGTGCTCGTTGCCAACGGACCGGCCTCGGGACACTACTTGCAGGAGGAACTCCGGCGTCAGCTCTTCGCGCTGTTTGGAGCCGACAAGGTGCTGAGAGGCGGCCTTCGCGTCAACTCGACTTACGACCCGGCTTTTCAGAAGGCCGCGCAGGAGTCGGTGACGGCGCGGATCGCCGAGATCGCAAAGTCCCATCCAGCTGCAAAGAATCTGCAAGGCAGTCTCGTCGCGATGGATGCGCAGACCGGGGACGTGCTCGCCATTGTCGGCGGGCGGGATTTCGTCGCGAGCAGTTTCAATCGCGCCACGCAGGCCCGCCGTCAGGCGGGTTCGGCATTCAAGCCGATCATCTATGCGGCAGCGCTCGAACGCGGCTATGCACCTGGAACGCTGCTGCACGATCTCGACACGCCAATCGTCTCCAGCAGCGGGACCTGGCTTCCCGGCGGCGGCCACGAGGAATCCGAGTACACGCTGCGGAGTGCCCTGAAAGTCTCGAGCAACCGCGCGGCCGCTCAGCTCTTGCAGCAGGTAGGCATCAACACCGCGGTCTACTACGCGCAGCGGCTCGGCATCGAATCCCGGCTGCCGATGGTGCCGTCGCTGGCGCTGGGGACGGGCGAGGTGACGCTGCTCGAGCTGACGACTGCATACACTGCGTTCGCTAACCGCGGCACCGTATCGTCGCCGCGGCTCATCACGCGCGTTGAAGATGCGGGGGGCCGTACGATTTACTTCGCGGAGGAGCGCCACACACAGGCGATCAGTCCGACGACCGCGTACCTCATGTCGAGCATGCTGTCGGACGTGATCAATGCTGGAACTGGCGCCGCGGCCAGGGCCGCGGGGTTCGAGCTGCCCGCGGGCGGCAAAACAGGAACGACCGACAACTACGCCGATGCGTGGTTCGTCGGGTACACGCCTCACCTCGTCACCGGCGTCTGGTTCGGCCTCGATACGCCCGCGCCCATCATGCGGGAGGGATTTGCTGGTGTCGTCGCGGTTCCGGCGTGGGGACGCTTCATGCGCGCCGCCACGTCGCATGACAAGCCGGACTGGTATGCGATGCCGTCGGATGTCGAGAAGGTCGCGATTTGCCGCCTGAGTGGTGCCCGGGCTACCGACGCCTGCCGCAATGCCTCGAACATCTATTCCGTCGCGACCGACGGCGGCACTCAGGCGGTTGCCACCGACGCGATGTTGGACGATGCCGAAGTGCCGCCGGTACGCCGGCTGCCGGCCAACGTCTCTCCGGTTTACGAGGATCTCTTCCCAATCGGCGCGGTGCCGAACGAACCGTGTCCCATTCACAACCGCCGAGCGGATCCGTACGGCTACGGCGGGGCGGCGGAGCATTCCGTCTCGGCCGCATCCAGCACCGCGCCGACGGTCGACGGGATCGTCGGCGCCACAACGACCGCTGTGACAGCCCCATCTGCAACGGCGTCCACAGCCGACATCGTTCTCGAACGGGTGCTCGGAGCGGACGGCCTGATGCATGTCGTGATGCGGCAGCGGCGCTAAAGATCAATCCCTGATCCACTACTCTGTCAGATCCGCGGTGCGAGAGAGTGCTCGCGCAGAGCCCGCACGGATCTCGCGCGGAGATCGCGGAGGATCGCGGAGATCCCAGGACCGCGTGCGTTCGCCACGGCCGGCCTGCGGCCGGCCGCAGGGAGGGGGAGAGATCCGCACAGACAAGCGGCGGGGCGCGGTGCGCCGTTTGTCTGTGTGGATCTCTCCCCCTCCTGTCGCGCCACGCGCGACGTGGCGAACGCACGACCCCCGCGTGCTCAGCGTCCTCGGCGCGAGACCATGACACGAACCGCGAACCGCGAACCGCGAATCACCTCAGCGCTCTTGTCGCCAGCAACAGTGCGAGTGCGGCGTTCGCGACGTGTCCTGTCCAGCAGATGCGGCATTCGAGGTGACGCGACAGCAGGCTCCATGCGAGGAACGCGCTCATGGCAACCGCAGGCAGCGTCATCAGAAACAGCCATCCCGCGGGCCAGTGTCGGAGCAGCCCGGTCGCGAGCAGCAGGTAGAGCGTCACGCCGAGCAAGGCGTTCGGCACGCCGAGAAGGCTGGCCCGCGGCGTGCGGAACAGGACCGCGCAGCCACCGTCCTCAAGGCGACAAACCTCGGGCCCGGTAAGCCATGCCGGTAGCACGAAGTAGTGCCCATACAGCGCACAAGCGGACGCGGCCATACCCACAAGCAGGGCAATCCAGATGATGACGTTCAACACGGGTTCACAGATCCCGCGATTTCCCGATTCCCGATCCGAGGATTAGCGGATTGATTCGGGATTCCAAGAATCAGGGATTCATGATGAGGGATTAGGGATTCGGCTGGCACTGAGAACACCAGTAGGTCAGCCTTGCGTCGAGTCCCTGCTTCCGGACCTGGATCGCACGACCGCACCGTCGGCACGGCAGCCGCGCGCGACCGTAGACCCACAATCGTTGTGTCGGGTCCGCACGCCTCGTCGTTCGACGGTATCCGCCGTACGTGGTCATCGGTGCAACCGCGTCCTGCACGTTGGCGGTGAGAACGCGGCGAGCGGTGGCCACGATCGTCTCGAGTGTCGCGTCGTCGAGATCGCGAACGGTGGAGAACGGGTAAACGCCGCACATGAACAGCACCTCGGACTTGTACACGTTTCCGAGTCCCGCGATCACTTTCTGGTTGAGCAGCGCGTCCGCGATAGGGAGGTCCTGGCGAAGACGCAGACGCCGCAGCGCATCCGCGGCATCGAAGCCGTCCGATAGCACGTCGGGGCCAAGCTGCCGCAGTTCAACGTGACGCGCGAGCGCGCGGGGTGTCAGGAACTCCGCCACAGGAACGTTGAAGCCGACGGCCTCGTAGCCGCCTGCTTTGATCACGATTCGCATATCCCGGCGTGCGCGTTGCCAGGCCTCTCCCTGACGGTAGATGTGCCAGCTTCCGTTCATTCGCATGTGCGTACGCAGCACGAGGCCGCCGGAGAACTCTATGAGGAGATGCTTGCCGCGCGCGCACACGTTTTTGATCGTCCGGCCCGTCAGCGGCGAGTCTTCGTGCACGCGATTGAGCGAAGGGAACATGGACTCGAACTGGTCGACTGTTTTGCCGGACAACGCGCGGTGGAGCGTGCGCGCCGCGCGGAAAATCGTGTCTCCTTCAGGCACGACGTCTCATTTGATAACCCATCGCGCCTGGGCTGAATCCAGCGTCGGCCAGAAAGACGGCGAATGGGTGATCGGCGGCCGGGATTCCATTGATGTCGGCCACGAGGAGACCGGGCTGTCCCTCGTCGACCCGCGCATACTGCGCGAGCCGGCCGGCCAGCGCCCGGCCAACGAGCGACCGCGCAGGCTCATCCTCCGGGAGATATACCGTGAGCTGGCGGCCCCCGCGCGGTATGTATGCCGCAAGCGCGCCGTTCACCAGCACGACCTGCGATCCGACAGTGCGCGTCGGCCCGCGGGCCCCGCTGCCGTCCACCTCCGATACGATCGGCCACTTCAGCATCGTCCCGTACGGGTTTGCCGGATCGGTCGCCGAGAGCACGAGGGTTTCCGGGTTCTCCGGAGCTTCGCGCATCGAGCGCATCAGCTCCAGCGCAGCGGGCAATGCGAACTGCGTGGCGCCCACGCCCGCGACAAAGTAGCCGCGCCGAATGCGACCCGCGTCTTCCATCGCCTTCAGCACGTCGTAGACGGCGCTGAATCCACCCGTGATGCCTTCGGCGGCGGCCACTTCCCGTGTGAGCACGCCATATCGCGACAGGAGCTGCTGCGCGGTCGCGGCCGACCACTCGGTTGCCGACACCTTGCTCGGCGGGGGCACAAGAGACCACCGCCCCTCCGCAGCTGGCGGCGAGACGCGACGGCTGCGGAACGACCGGCGGGCCGCCCGCCGTCGCTGACGCTTCTCTGGAGGACGCGTGAACGCACGAAGCGCATGGAACGTGTCGTTGGTGATCACGCCCTTCCATACGAGATCCCACAACGCGTCCACCGTCTCCCCCGGATATCCGCCGCTCGCTGCTTCGTGCAACGCTCCGAAGAACGATGCTCCACTGGCTTCGAGGTGATCGACGATCGCCTGTTCGCGGGATGCCAGATCGGCCGACACGGCCGGACGCCTGAGGCGCTGAAGGTGGTCGGTGAGGTACAGGGCAAGCCGTCCGTCTCGATCGCCGAGCGGCTCGAGGCCGCACCACGTCACTTCACCCGCCGCGGTAAGCGCGTCGAGATCCGACGGGTTGTACGACTGCACGCGCGCGGCGAGGATTTCAGACTCGAAGATCGACGCGGGCAACGGCGCCCCTTGCAGGTTCTCGATCACGTCCAGGAGCGCGTCGAGGCCAGGGCGCGGACGAGCTATCGACTGCCAGCTGGTAATCAGACGGCCGAACACCGCGGGATCGACCGGCTCGACCTCCTTTCGAAGCTTTGCGAGCGACCGGCGGCGGATCGTTTGCAGGATATCGGGGTCGATCCACTCGCGTCCCGATCCGCCCGGTCTGAACTCTCCCTCCAGCAGCCGCCCGCTCGCCGCGAGCTCCTTCAGCATTGCCTCCGCCGTCGCGCGGCCCAGACCGTACCGAGTCGCGAAGTCGGCAGTCGTGAACGGGCCGTGCGTTCGGGCGAACCGTCGCGCGAGGTCCTGTGTTGCGTGGGGGACGGGCGACAGGAGGGACTCGGGCAGCCCGACCGGAAGTGGCACGCCCAGCGCGTCACGGTAGCGGCCTGCGTACTCGACCGGAATCACGCGCGCCTGCGCGGCGATGTTGACGGTGATCGCACGACGCGATTGCACGAGCTCGTCGATCGCCCGAGGAGCGTCGATTGCCGCGCGCGCGTCGATCTCGGAGGCCGTGAGGTCACCGAGCCGAAGGAGGAGGTCGTGCACGCCGTCGACGCTGCGAGCGTGATGCTCGGCATCGAGGTTTTGAAGTTGGCGCTCGACCTCGGCGAGCGCGTCGGTGTCGAGCAGCTCGCGCAGCTCGGCTTCGCCGAGGAGCTCACGAAGCTGTGCCTGATCGATCGCCAGCGCTTGTGCACGCCGCTCCGCAAGCGGGGCGTCGCCGTCGTAGATGTAGTTTGCGACGTAGCCGAAAAGCAGCGCCGCCGCAAACGGCGACGGCATAGTCGAATCGATGGTCGCGGTCCGGATCTCGCGTGACTCGATTCGCCGGAGGGTCTCGACGAGCGCGGGCATGTCGAAGGTGTCGCGCAGGCATTCCCGATAGGCCTCCAGCAGCATCGGGAACGAGCCGTATCGCGAGGCCACGCCCAGGAGATCTGCGGCGCGCTTTCGCTGCTGCCACAAGGGACTGCGGCCTCCCGGCCGCCGTTTCGGAAGCAGCAGCGCGCGGGCCGCGGCTTCCCGGAACTTGGCGGCGAAAAGCGCCGTCGCGCCAAGCTGCCGCACGACCAGCGACTCGACCTCGTCCGACACCGGGATCATCAGCGATGGATCGGGCGGGTCTTCCGTCTCGGGGAAACGCACGACGAAACCGTCATCGGTCCACATCGTTTCGACGTCGAGGCCCGTTTCGGCGCGCGCCCGCTCGACGACGGCCATCGCCCAGGGGGCGTGAATCCGTCCTCCAAATGGCGACAGCACGCAGATGCGCCAGTCGCCGAGCTCGTCGCGGCACCGCTCGATCACGATCGTCCGATCGTCGGGGACGACAGCCGCGTGCGCCTGGTCCGCCAGGTAGCGCATCAGATTCTCGGCCGCGCGCTCGTCGAGATCGTGGTGGCGCACGAGGCGCTGGATGGCGGCGCCGGCTGGAAGACTCCGCAACGTGCGAACGAGCTCTCCAACGGCGCGCCCCAGCTCCAGCGGACGCCCGGCCGCATCCGCCTTCCAGAACGGCATCTTGCCTGGTTCGCCAGGCGCGGGCGACACGAGCACGCGGTCGTGGGTGATCTCCTCGATGCGCCAGCTGGAGGCGCCGAGCAGAAACGTCTCGCCGACGCGGCTCTCGAAGACCATTTCCTCGTCCAGCTCACCGACGCGCGCTCCCGGGCCTCGCTCGCCGATCAGGAACACGCCGTACAGGCCGCGATCGGGGATGGTCCCGCCGTTGATGATCGCGACGCGTTTGGCTCCCTCGCGCGCGGAGACCTTGTTCTTCAGGCGGTCCCACGTGAGGCGCGGACGCAGATCGGCAAAATCGTCGGAGGGATAGCGTCCCGAGAGCATGTCGAGCACGCCCTCGTACACGCTGCGGCTCAAGTCGGCGAACGGAGCGGCACATCGGATCGTCGTGAACAGATCGTCGACGTCCCAGTCGTCGGTCCCGACCATCGCGACGATCTGCTGCGCAAGGACGTCGAGCGGGTTACGCGGATAACGGCTCGACTCGATGTGCGATTCGTGCATGGCACGCGTGACGGCGGCGCACGCGACCAAATCGCCGCGGAATTTCGGGACGATGATGCCGCGGCTCGGCGCGCCGATCGTGTGTCCTGCTCGGCCGATGCGCTGCATCCCGCTCGCGACCGAAGGCGGCGCTTCAATCTGCACGACCAGATCGATCGCGCCCATGTCGATCCCGAGCTCCAGCGACGAGGTGGCCACCAGTCCTCGAATCAGCCCCTCCTTCAGCCGGTCCTCGACCTCGATGCGCTGGGCTCGTGCGAGCGATCCGTGGTGCGAGCGGACCAGCGTTTCCCCTGCGAGCTCGTTGAGGGCGGAGGCGAGCCGCTCGGCGATTCTCCGGCTGTTGACGAAGATGAGCGTCGAACGATGCGTCTGCACCAGGTCCAAAAGACGCGGATGGATGGCGGACCAGATCGAAGTGCGTGGCGCCGGCTGCGACGCGGGTCCGCTGGGGATTTCCTCGACCTGGCCAATCCTCGCCATGTCTTCGACTGGCACTTCAATCCGGAGCTCGAGCTTCTTCTTCTCGGAGGTGTCGACGATCGTGACCGGACGATACGCAGGCTCGCGTCGGCTGTCACCCGCAAATTCGTCGTGCACGGCGGCATCCGGATGCGGAATATGCGCGCTCTGCGTTTTTCTGCGCCCATGAGCCTTGAGCCCCGAGCCTCGAGCCTTGTCAGCGCCCCCAAGGAACCGCGCGACCTCGTCGAGCGGCCGCTGCGTTGCAGACAATCCGATTCGCTGGAGCGCGCCGGTAGTGCCGGCCTTTAGGCCGGGCTTCCCATCTGTCTTCAGGCCCGCCCTGACGCATTCCAATCGCTCGAGGGACAACGCCAGGTGCGCGCCGCGCTTGGTCGGTACCAGCGCATGAATCTCGTCGACGATCACCGTGTCGATCGAGCGCAGTGTTTCGCGCGCGTTCGACGTCAGCAGCAGATACAGCGACTCGGGCGTGGTGATGAGGATGTCGGCCGGCTCGCGGAGAAAGCGCGCGCGCTCGACGGCAGGCGTGTCGCCCGTCCGGATCGCGACCGCCGGCTGGTGAAAGACATCCCCGCGTGCAACCGCCCGGTTCGCGATCCCGGCAAGCGGCGCGCGCAGGTTCCGTTCGATATCGACGGCGAGCGCTTTCAGCGGTGAGATGTAGAGCACCCGACAGCGCCGCTCTTTCGGCGGCACGGGCTCGAACATCACGCGGTTGACGCACCAGAGGAACGCGGTCAGCGTTTTGCCGCTGCCGGTCGGCGCGAGGATGAGCGTCGATTCCCCGCGCGCAATCGCGGGCCAGCCCTGCGCCTGCGGCGGCGTAGGCGCTTCGAAGGAGTCCCGGAACCACTCGGCGACGGCAGGCTGGAACAGCGTCAGAACGTCAGTGCGCCGCCCCACGCGATCATTCTAGTCCGGGGAGCGTCACGACCGGGTGACGTTCGCTGTCACGAGCGAACGGCGTCGGATTCGTGTTCTCGACGGCCCGGCTGACAGTTTGCGTTGACCGCTGCGGCCGATGCGGGCACAATGGATCGATTCCCACAGCCGAGTCGGGACGGCGTTGTCATCCCGGTGAAAGGGTCCAGTACGACGTATGGGTGATTCCGGAGAAGGCCTGGTCGACGCCGAAGCGCGAATACAGGAGCAGATCGAAGAACGTGAGGCCGAACGGCGCCGCCGGGGCGGTCCTGTCCCGAAGATCGATCCCGAGAAGGTCCGCGAGCTCGAATCTTTACGGCTCGCAAAGTCCAACCTGCAGCGTCAAGCGGAGGCCACCGAGCACCCCATCCGCAAGCAGCAGATCCAGCTGGCCATCGCCGAAATAGACAAGCGATTGGCTCAGTAGCGAATTGCCATAATCGCCGGAATTGCCAGAATTGCCATAATTTCGTTCCCTGAAATTTCCCAATTCAATTGTGCCAATTGTGGCACTTCCGGCGATTCTCAGGCCCTGAATTCCAGATCGCCTATCGCTTCGTTGACGCGCAAACGCAGCGTGAGCTCGAGGCCTGCCGTCACGAAGAGCATGATTGCGATGACTGCCGCCAGCAGCACCGGACGCTCGTAGGCGACCGGCAGGAAGATTGGCAGGATCGCGGCGAGCATGCTGCCGAAGAAAAAGACTGTGTAGATCTTCGAGCCGCGTTCGCCCCGCCGCGGCTCGCTCGCGAACGGCAGCGCCGGCTTCACGAGGACGGCAAGCTGCAGCAGCATGTGCGCGAGCATCCCGATGATGGCCGCGTGCACGAACGCGTGCCA
>JBKPTT010000207.1:0-5603 GCA_046735635.1 Acidobacteriota bacterium
CTTCAGGGCGACTTTGCGATCGAGGCGTGTGTCCTGCGCCAGATACACCTCGCCCATGCCGCCCGCGCCCAAGTGATTGCAAATCTCGTAGCGACCGAGTCTTGTGCCGAGACTGAGCACCGATCGAGTATGCGCATTCCAGCCGCTTCAATCAAACGGAAAGACTGTGCAACTATTGATCGCGAGCGGCGCTCGATTCCGATGGGGGACCGGGGCACGAGCCTGTATTCCGGTGATTTCGCACGAGACCTGCGCGGCACCATCCGCGCAGTTGTCAGGCTGCCGTACGATGCGGACCGCCTGGCTGATATCGTCAGCGAGACCGAACCCGACGCGGCGCGCAATCCTGGCGATGAAGATCACACGACGTTCTGGCTGGTGCTCGGAGATCAGTTCGCGCGCTATGGATTGAAGTCGGACCGGGTGATCGCTACCGCGCTGGAGATCATCGACTCGGGGCGCGACCTCGCGCAGCAATGGACGCTCGGACAGACTGACGCAGGGCTGGAGAAACGGCCGACGTTACGTCGTAGGAGCAGCACCGGCTCGTACGCGATAGCGCAAGTGGATCACTCCGGTGTCGAAACGGCGTGTCTCGAGGAGTTCGAGATTCCTTCGTAGTGCAGCCCGGAATGCCGGCTTGCCACCGCCGACGATCACCGGGTTGACAAACACGTGACATTCGTCGACGAGATCGGCTTCGAGTGCAACCCCCGCAAGCTCGGCGCCGCCAATGTTGATGTCGTGCGCCGATTGCCCTTTCAGGTTTCGAATCGCCCCGACGTCGAAGTCCCGCTCGACATGCGTGTCGCGTGTCGTCGCGCCGGTTATCGTTCGAGAAAAGACGATCTTCTTCGCCTTCTGCCAGACACGTGCGAAGTCGCGGTGCTGGGGTGGATAGCCCTCCACCGGCGCATCCCAGTAGGCCATCGTTTCATAGAGTCGCCGCCCATAGAGATAGGTCCCGATCGGCCGCACGATCTCGGTGATGAAGTCGTGAACTTGATCGGGATTTATCCAATCGAAGGCACCGGTTTGGTCCTCCACGTAACCGTCGAGCGACGTATTGGTGATGTAGATCAACTTCGACATGCGAGACATGTTACGCCGCTGCAGTTCCGCCCGGCACACACTGGGCCTACAGCAACGCGACCGTTGCCGCCTGGCTGATGCATGCAGCCAGACATCCTCAAATCGCTTTCGCGAATCGGCGGTCGGTTTCTTTAGTTGACCAGGTAGCACCACTCGGCAGTTGCCGCTGCTCCTCGCGCGGTACGGATGAGCCAGCAGCGCGAGTCCTGCCGGGAGATTCTTGCGTGACCGCTGCCCGGTTGTCACGATGGGTCTCCTGGTGAAGGCCGACACCGCGCTGACGCGCTGTAGACTGTAAGGCAGGTGCGAAACGCCTCACCAGTCATTCCCACCGTAAGGACCCTGGACATCCAATTCGGAAATCTTCGCGTGCCGGTGCTCCTCGGCACTGGTGCAGACTTCGAGCGGACAGCTACCGCTGCCATTCGCGCGCTCGCTGCAGATCGCGTGTTGGTCGTCGTCGACGCCGTCGTGGCGGGTCTATATCCAGATGACGTGAAGAGGTTCGCGAGTCTCGGTGGTTCGGCAGGGGTGGTCTTCGTCACTCCCGAAGGGGAACGTTGCAAGACGTTTCCCGCCCTCGGGGACGTCACGGAGACTTTCCTGAATGGCGGCGCGACGAAGCGCTCGTTGGTGCTGGCGTTCGGCGGCGGCGCCGCCATGAACCTTGCCGGCCTGGCCGCGGGCCTCATCTATCGCGGTCTCCCGCTCTGTTACGTTCCCACGACATTGATGGCGCAAAACGACGTCGTCCCGTCGATGAAGACGGCGATCAACTTTTGCGATCGCAAGAACAACTTCGGGACCTTTCACGCAGCGACCCTGAATGTCGTCGATACCCGATACCTGCACACGCTTCCGATCGATGAACTGCGAGCAGGCATGGGTGAGCTCGTCAAGAATGCGCTCGTCCTCGGGGGCGACCACTTCACCCTCGCAGAGCGAATGCTCGAGGCGCACAGCCGCGGCCCGCTCGATGATTCCCTCCTCGCTGAAATCGTGGAGGCGGGTATTCGGGCAAAACTGCCCTTGTTGGCATCGGACGAGCGCGAGGCCACGGCGGGAATGATCTTCGAGTACGGCCACACGGTTGGGCACGCGCTGGAGATGTGCTACTCGCCAGGCGTTCTGCCCCACGGGCTGGCGATCTGTTGGGGAATGCAGAGCTGTTCGTACGTGGCGTCACAACTCGGGTTGATGGACGGCACCGAGACTGCGCGACATGACGGGCTCATTCAGCGTCTGCTGCCCGAGCCGCTGCCGCGGCCCCTGCCCACAGTCGCTGAAGTCATGTCGCGCGTGATGCATGACAACAAGCGTGGACGCGCCAACGAGTTTGACGATGAGTGCGCGTGCGTACTACTGACCGCCGTCGGTAAACCAATACAGACGGACTCGATGCTCTCGAAATTTCCCTCGAAGATCGTGGTCGACTGGCTTCGGGCCCGCGGGCTTCGCGGCTGACGCCGACTACTTTGGAAACGCTGTGGGAGCGCAGTCCATGAAGCCCTCCCCGCTCAGCGCACCGAGGAAATCAACCAGCGCGTCGACATCGTCACGGGAAATCTCGAGCGGACGGATCTGCGTGTCGAGATGCGGATTCCGGACGCCACCTCGTTGGTAAAACAGAATGACCTCTCGCAAAGTCGGCAACGACCCGTCGTGCATGTACGGCGGATGCCGTGCGGCGTCGCGCAGCGTCGGCGTCTTGAAGGAGCCTTGATCGGAAGGTCGGCCTGTAACCGCGGCGCGCCCTTGGTCCGCGTAGCGCTGCGACGTCGCATCCCAGCCGAGTCCGAGATTGTGAAATGCGCTATCGGTGAAGTTCGGCCCGTAGTGGCAACGGCTGCACTGTGCGTCGCCGGTGAAAAGGTCCCATCCACGCCGGGCTGACGGCGAGAGGGCACGAGTGTCACCTTCCTGCCAGCGATCCCAGGCGGAGTTGCCGCTCATCCGCGTTCGTTCATAGTCGGCGAGCGCCGACGCGACACGCCCCGGCGTGATCGCCGAATCGCCGAACGCCTGCTGAAAGTACGGCGCGTATCCTGCTATGCGGCTCAGGGTGCCGACCATTCGCGCCGGCGTGCTTCCCATTTCCACTGGATTGGCGACCGGTAAGAGAGATTGTTCCTCCAATGACGCGGCGCGGCCGTCCCAGCCAAACCGGTTCCTGACGAACGCGTGCGCCGTGTTGACGAAAGACGGCGTTTTGCGAACGCCGACGTGTCCGCCAACACCCAGCGCGAATCGCGTCCCGTTCGAGAACGCCCGTTCAGGTACGTGGCATGTCGCGCACGAGACGGTGCCGTCCGCGGAAAGCCGCGTGTCAAAGAAGAGCCAGCGTCCGAGCCGCACCCGCTCAGGCGCAGGCGGACTGGGCAAATCGTCGAGACCGTCTACCCCGAGCGGCGGCGTCGGCAGTGGCCGCACTGGGTTGGCCGCTTCCACATTTCGGTCCTTGTGAGCAGTGAGTGCCGCGCCGTTGACCACGCCGAATACCGCTAGCACCGCAATCGCGAAACGTGCGTGCATGTCGGCACCGTTACATGCACCGGACATTCCCGCCCGCGACCTTGGATTCTCACCCTGGCGTCGGCATCACGGCCGGTTCCGATACGCGGTGCGTTCGCCGCACGACATCCGCGTTTTCAAATCGATCAATGAAAGCTGAGTTAGGACTCCCACGGCGCGCCTCGTCAACTGCTCGCGACGATCCGTGGTGAGCGACAGTCTGCCGGGCCGTCGCCACGGTATCAGACGACCCGAAGCCTGACGCTACCAGAGCGATGACGGCGACGATCGAACGAAGCCGGGCGTCCAATCACTCACTGGAGCGGCGGCGTTGCGGCGAGGCAATTCGCAGAAGGGTCTCGCGCTGATCGGCCGTGACCGGGAGCGTCACCCCTCCGAGAGTAGCCTTGCGATCTTGTCGTGCCCCCGTCTCACGGCCCACGCGAGCGGCGTCGCCCATGCCGGATCGTCGGGCAAGCTCTTGGGCGCGCCGTTCTTCAGCAGAAACTCGACCATCTCCAGCTGACCGAACTTCGCGGCCCAGGCGAGTGGCGTCGAACGGAGATGCTCATCGCGCGCCGTCAGATCGGCGCCCGCCTCGAGCAGCTTCTTCGCTTCCTTGACATCACCGCGCGCCGCCGCCTGATGGAGCGGGGAGATGCGCAGCCAGTTGTGCGCACTTGCCGGCCATTCCTCACCGCGATGTTCCTGCGCGGGCGTTGCGCCGTACGACAGGAGGAGCTGTTCCATCCGTTTGTCGGGCCGCCACTCCCGCGAGACCCACAATGCATCCCCCGAGCTCTCGACGGGCGGATTGGGAAACGCGCCGCGCTCGAGAAGGAGCTTGGCGATATCGTAATGTCCGTTGTAGACGGCCGAATAGAGCGCCTTGCCCTTCGGCGCGAACTGCTCTTCGGGAAGATTCGGGTCCGCGCCGTGATCGAGCAGGAGCTGCACGATGTCCATGCGCCCGACCGCGGCGGCATTCGACAGCGGTGCGCCGGCGCCGAGGTAATAGCCGTCGTGCTCTCCAACCTTGTTGGCCAGCGACGGATCCTGTCGAAGCAGCTCGCGCACCCGCTCGATATCTCCCGTATGGCAGGCGGTTGGCAGATCGATGAATGCGCCGCGCTCCTTGAGGTGCGCCATCACGTGCGCCGGTGTGACCGGCCATTCTGCGGGCACGTCGCGCCAGCCGCGGTAGAAGTAGTCGCCGTTGGTCAGATGAATGGGGCGCGCGCCGTCCATCCGCCGGGCGTCGATGGCCGCGCCGCGTCTCAGCAGTTCATCGATTGCGTCGAGCTGCCTCGTCATAGTCGCCCAGTGAATAGGCTGGCTCGATCGCCGGTCACCCTTGCCAACGAGGTCCGGCTGCGCGTCGAGAAGCCCGCGCACCCGCTTCAGATCGTGTTCGCGCAGCGCGAGCGCGACGGCCTCGCCCTTCCCCGAGGCGTTGAACTTCGATTCGAGCGTGTCGGCGAGCAGCCGTTCCATGTCGGCATAACCGCGATCGCGCGCGATCTCGAGCGGATCATCGTCCACCCACAGATCGAGGGGGTTGGAATCGTGCTCGAGGAGAAATCGCGTGACATCGACACGGTTCTCGCGGACGGCAAAATACAGCGGCTTGCGATAGCCGTAGTGGGCCCGCGCGAGCGACGGATCCCTTCCGATGAGGGCGCGAACGGTCTGGAGGTCGCCCGCCGCACAAGCCTGAAATAGCGCCCAGACGTCGATGCCGCGCCCTGGCGACCACAGAAGCTTCTCGTCGGATTTCAGCGCCGCGGGTTGCAGCATGCGGCGCTCCGGCTGCTGGGACTCGACGTGGTGCACGAGCTTCGGCCAGCTTTCGAACCCGTATTCGCGTGCGAGCGCGTGCTGTGCAGCGGCCAGTGTCACTGACTGATCGGCGGCGCGCAGAATCTCCAGATGTTCTTTGGCTTGCTTGCGGAGCTGCTCGAGGGAAGGACGCTGCGGCAGACGCCGGGACGGGATGGACA
>JBKPTT010000208.1:0-10789 GCA_046735635.1 Acidobacteriota bacterium
GGCGTCAGGGATGCGGAAAGCCGGCGGGTAGCGTTCTCAAGTCGTTCGCAACTCACGCCCCTGCGGCCGCGCCAGGAAGAACGATCCAACCACAATCGCGGCGGCGAGGAGCTGCGCCGTCAGTGTTTCAACGGTTGGAAACACCGCGAACCACAGTCCCATCCATTCGGGAATCACCTTTTGCAGTGGGGGCACCGGCGTCGTCGGCAGCCAGCGCGCGAGCTGCATTTCCTGCGCCTGCTCGCCGACCATCACGAGGAGCACGAGACCCAGCATGATGCCGGTGAAAACGAGCATGCGCCGGTACGGCAGCCGTCGATGAGCGACGAAGGTCAGAACGCCTACGACGACCGTCAGCGCAAGGCCGATCGACACACCGTACAGGACCGGCGTTGCTCCCAGTTTCAGCCGGTAGCTTTGAAGGAACAGGACGATCTCGAATCCCTCGCGATAGAGCGACGAGAACCCGAGCAGCGCCAACCCCCACCAGAGCCGCGCGTGTGACGCCCCGGTCACGAGCGCTTGTTTGCGACGGCTGTGCATCGAGATCCAGCCCGCCCAGTACACCTTGTGAAAGAACCAGTTCATCACGAGCAGCAGCACGAGAATCGCGAGCAGCCCCGTCGCCGCCTGCAAATCGAGCGCGGGCATGTTTTCCGAAAGGCTGTCGACGATCGAGATCGCGATGTACCAGGTGACAAGAGTGAAGAGAAACGCTGCGCTGGCGCCCGCGGCGACGGGCCGTTGGAGCGGGCGTCGAGGGCCGACCATGTTGGCCGTGATAGCCGAGAGCACCAGGATGCACTCGAGGCCTTCTCGGAAAACCAGCACCGAGATGTCGAGCACGCGCGCGCCCAGATCGGAGTGCCCCGTGGGGTCCGGAAGGCCGCCGGTGCGCAGAACCTGAAGGATGAGAACCCCTGCGACCCCTGCAGCTCCCAAGCACAGGAGCGCGGAACTAACCTGTATACGCTTCAGCATCTTGCGATATCCGACCGATCGAGTCGTATAAGGCAGCTTATATCCGACTCCTTTGGTCGTCAATACCGGGAATACGGGGTGGCTGACAGTTTCCCGGGAGGGTGCCAGGCACCCCCTTCGACCTGGCGCCAAAATCGCGTTCGCACGAGAACCCAAAAAATGGCAGCATTCCGCTGTTCAGGTGACGAGGAGGTTACTGTGAAGCTGCTGCTGCCAATGGTCGCGTTATCGATGGCGCTTGCACAAGGAGCCGCGCCCGCGAACGTGCACGTGTGGAAAGCCACGGACATCCAGGCGAAGGGGAAGGAGCTGAGCCAGAAACTGGACGCGCAGAAGGTCGCAAGCGAGGTCATCAACAAGGAAGGCAACCGGACGTTCATGGTGGCGCACCGGGAAGGCTCCGGGCAGGCCGAGTGGCACGAGACGCAGGCCGACATCATGTTCATCTCGTCGGGCAATGTCACGATGGTGTACGGCGGAACGATGCCGGACGCCAAGACGACGGCGGCGGGCGAAAAGCGCGGCGCGTCGATTACCGGCGGTACCGAAGTAAAGCTCGGCCCTGGCGACGTGCTGCATATTCCAGCCAAGACGCCACATCAGATGGTGCTCGTGCCCGGCACCCAGGTCACCTACTTCGTCGCGAAGGTCGTCGAGTAGTCCTGCCGCAGTTAACAAGTCGCGCGCACGCGCGTCCTCTGATCCAAGTGGACGCTGGAAGGCCCAGCGGGAAAGGGCAGGTGTGACGTGAAAGCACGGATTCTGACGGCCGCGGTCCTCGGCGGATGTCTTGCCGGAACCATCGCCGTGTACGCAAGCGATTTCACCGGTGTCTACGCGGTTGTCGACAAAGTCGTGCTCGAACCGTCCGACACCGCGCCACAGCGGGTCCAGATCTGGGGCGGGTTCGCACTGTCTGACGGCCAGCGCGGCTCCAACTACAAGCCGGCCGAGAAGGGCTACATGTATTTCACATGCGACCCGGGCCGCGAATCCATCTGCCGCAACGAATGGTCCGACCTCAAGTCGGTCGCCGGCAAAGACAGCGGCGTCGGGTTCGGCTATCGCTATTCGGCAACCGGGCGAGTGCGCAAGGCGGATGAGAAGCCTGCGAATCCCGACGTCTACCCGATCCAGAACGGTATCGTGCGCGTGGAAAAGAAGACGCCGGAGACCATTGGAAACGCCGAGACACTGAAGGTCATCGACGGCATCCGGCAGACGCTGAAGCAGCGCTGACGACTGCACACGCGGAACGTCATGTCTCTCGCGCTGGTGGCCCGGTCGCGCGGAGTGCTGCGGTATTCACGCTGGGACGGCGTGCTTATCGCGTTGTCCGGAGTGTACGGCGCACTCCTCCTGGTCGTGCCGTCGAGCCCGCTCGTCGCTGTGGGACTCTGGTGGACGGCCAACACGGTCGCCCACAATTTCATCCACACGCCATTCTTCCGCTCGCGCGCCGCCAACCGGGCCTTCGCTCTGTATCTCAGCGCCGTGATGGGAGTACCGCAGGACCTGTGGCGCGATCGGCACCTGCGTCACCATCGCGGCGACGATCGACCGACGCGCTGGACACGCAATATGGCCACGCAAACCTGCGTGGTCCTTGCCGTCTGGCTGACGATAGTGGCGGTGGCGCCCGTGTTCTTCGCGACGGTGTACCTGCCCGGCTACGCCTTGGGACTCCTCCTGTGTCACATGCAGGGATATTTCGAGCACGCGCGTGGCACCACGAGCCACTACGGACGCGTTTACAACTTCCTCTTGTTCAACGACGGCTACCACGTCGAACACCATCGTCATCCAGGCGAGCACTGGACGCGCCTGCCGCTCGCAATCGATCCGCGCGCCGAGCGCAGCCGATGGCCGCCGGTGCTCCGCTGGCTCGATTGCGTGGGCCTCGAACAACTCGAGCGCGTGGCGCTCCGATTCCCGGCGCTTCAGCGTTTTCTGGTCGCCTCACACGAACGCGCGTTCCGTGCGGTGCTCCGCAACGTGCCCGACATCGAACGAGTCACCATCGTCGGCGGAGGGCTGTTTCCACGGACAGCCCTCGTCCTTCGGAAACTCCTGCCGCGGGCAACGATTGCAATCGTCGACGCACGACAGGAACATCTCGACATCGCGCGCGACTTTCTCGGCAGCGCCGTCGAACTTCGTCAAGAGTTCTTCGACGGCACGCCGCGCGACGATGCGGATCTCGTCGTCGTGCCGCTTTCGTTCATCGGGAATCGCCGTGCCGTGTACGCGAATCCACCCGCGCGAGCGGTTGCGGTGCACGACTGGATCTGGAGAACTCGCCCTGATGGCGCGCGTGTGTCGTGGCTCCTCCTGAAACGGCTCAATCTCGTCACGCGCTGAGGGCGGTTTCCCTCCTTGCGGTTCTGCTGCTCGCGCGCGGCGCGACCCTCGCGGGTAAAGATGTACCGCATTCCGCGTGGTCGTTCCTCGCCTATACCTGGCAAGACGTCCTCGCCGCCCTGACGTTTTATGCGATCGACGCGCGTGTGCGGCGTCCCACGCTCGGCTGGGTGATGTACGCGGCCGCCGTCATATACATCTCGATCAACGTACCGGTCGTTCGAGTGCTCTCGACGCCGCTGACGTGGACCATCCTGCGGGCCGCAAGCGGGCCGCTGAGCGACGCGGTCTTTCATTACGTCAACGCCGCGAACGTCTTCGCCCTCGCGGGCGTGGCGGTAGCTGGACTGCTGCTGCCGCTCGTGCTGAAGTCGCGGATAACCCGGCCGCCGCGACGCGCGCCGCTCGGGCTTGGTCTGCTGATTGTTCTGGCAGGCGTGTACGCATCCTCGCGCATCGACACGCGGGGCCTCGACCGCAACGCGTTCGGCGCGCTGATCGCGACCGCGCTGCCGCGCGTCAACGCCGCAGCGGTCGCGGAGGAGGACTGGCGCTCGAGCCCCTTCGAGCCCGGCATCGGCGCGGACCTGACGTCCCTTCGCGGCGCCATGCGCGGGCGGAACGTCGTCCTCGTCGTCCTCGAGTCGACGGGGGCACGCCATCTCGCGACCTATGGCTCGTCAACCGATTCCATGCCGCGGCTGACGCAATTGGCGCGCGATGCGATCGTGTTCGAGCGGGCGTACTCGGCGTATCCCGAGAGCATCAAAGGGCTGTTCGCGACGCTCTGCTCCCGCTATCCGGCATTCGACACCGCGCCTGAGATCTACGCTGACGTTCCGTGTCATTCGATTGCCTCGATTCTGCGTGATGCGGGTTATCGGACGGCGCTCTTTCACTCGGGACGGTTCGTCTATCTCGGAATGGAGTCGGTGATCGAACGTCGCGGCTTCGATGTGCTCGAGGATGCCGGAGCGATCGGAGGAAAGGTCGAGTCCAGCTTCGGTGTGGACGATGCGGCAACGGTGAGTCGGGCGTTGAAATGGATTGATTCAGGCGACCGCGGCGCTCCGTTTTTCGTGACCTACCTGCCGACCTCGGGCCACAACCCATACACGACAACGAAGCCGGGACCTTTCGAGCCGTCGAGCGATTTCTGGCGCTATATGAACGCGCTCCACGAAGGAGACGAAGCGTTGGGCTCGCTCGTGGACGGGCTGCGCGCAAGACACCTCGATACCAGCACGCTATTGGTGATCATCGGCGACCACGGCGAAGCGTTCGGCGAGCACCCCGGCAATTTCGCGCACACCCTGTTCATCAACGAGGAGAACGTCCGCATTCCTTTTCTCGTCGCCGCGCCCGGCACCATCAAAGGGCAGTCGAGAATCGACAGAGTTGCCAGCGTCATCGACACCGCCCCGACGATTCTCGACCTTCTGGGGCTCGCGTCCCACGCGTCGCACCAGGGGGCGTCGCTGCTCGGACCGCCGCGCCGGATGGCGCTGTTCTTCACCGACTATTCGCTTGGCTGGCTCGGACTGGTCGACCAGTGCTGGAAGTACATGTATGAGGTTGATAACCGCCGCTCACGTCTCTTTGACATCTGCCGCGATTCGCTCGAGACGGTGGATCGATCGCCCGAAGAGCCGGAGCGCACCGCGCGTTACCGCGATCGCTTGAGGACCTGGGCCGCGGCGCAGAAGGAGAGGGTGCGCAACCGTCTTTAATTTCAGTAATTTGGCGGAAATCCCCTATAATGTCGGGTCAATGCACCGAACCGACGTTGGGAACCCCCAGTATTACCACCGGGTCGTCGACTGCCAGTACGCGTGCCCGGCGCACACGAACGTCCCCGAATACATCCGGCTGATTGCCCAGAACCGGTTCACCGAGGCCTACCTGCTCAACCGTGAATCGAACGTGTTTCCGGGGATTCTCGGACGCACGTGCGATCGGCCGTGCGAGCCGGCGTGCCGCCGCACGCGAGTGGACGGGAAACCTGTCGCGATCTGCCGGTTGAAGCGGGTTGCCGCCGACAATCGCGGCGAAGTCACCCACCTGCTTCCGAAAGCGCCAGAGCAGAAGAACGGCAAGAAGATCGCGCTCATTGGCGCCGGTCCTGCCTCGCTCACGGTCGCGAACGACCTCGTGCCGCTCGGCTACGACGTCACGATCTTCGAAAAGCAGCCCCGGCCCGGCGGGCTGATGCGGGTGAACATTCCCGCTTTCCGGCTGCCCGAGGAAGTGCTCGACGAGGAGATCAACTACATCCTCGACATGGGGGTGACGATCCGCTACGAGGCGCCGATCAACAGTCTGAAGCAACTTCTGGACGGTGGGGAATACGACGCCGTATTCGTCGGGACCGGGGCACCGAAAGGCAAAGAACTCGAAGTGCCGGGCCGCCACGACAGCGATCAGATCTTCATCGGCATCGACTGGCTCGAGTCGATTCACTTCGGGCACATCGACTCGGTCGGCAAACGCGTGCTGATCATCGGCGTCGGCAACACCGCCATGGACTGCTGCCGCTCGGCCAGGCGTCTCGGCGCAGACGAGGTGAAGGTGATCGCGCGGAAGACGAGGAAGTACTTCAAGGCCTCGCCGTGGGAGCTCGAGGATGCGGAGGAGGAAGGTGTCCACATCCTTGAAAACCTGCAGCCCGTGCGATTCATTATCGAGAACGGAACACTGATCGGCATGGAGTTCGACAAGTTCCGATCGACCGAGACGTCGTCGGGGCTGAAGCAGGAAGTGATTGGCCGCGAGATCATCCCATGCGACTCGGTCGTGCTCGCGGTCGGGCAGGACAACGCGTTTCCGTGGATCGAGCGCGATATCGGGCTCGAGTTCGGCAAGTGGGACATGCCGGTCGTCGACAAGATCACGTTCATGTCGACGCGTCCGGGTGTGTTCTTCGGAGGCGACGCGGCGTTCGGGCCGGCGAACATCATCTGGGCCGTCGAGCACGGCCATCAGGCGGCGATCTCGATCAACAACTACTGCAGCGGGGTTCCGGTTTCGGATCGGCCCGCGCAGGCGATGGGCCTGACGAGCACGAAGATGGGGCTGCACGAGTGGGCGTACAGCAACGAGTACAGCGCCGCCGATCGTCAGAAGATGATTCACGTCGAACTGCCCGTGCGCTTTGCAAGCATGCGGACCGAAGTCGAGAAAGGGTTCACGGCCGAGCAGACGCAGGCGGAGGTGGAGCGCTGTCTGAACTGCGACATCGAGACGCACTTCATCGACTCGCTGTGCATCGAGTGCGATGCGTGCATCGACATCTGTCCGGTCGATTGCCTGACAATCACGCCGAACGGCGACGAGCCGTTCATCCGCGAGCGGTTCAACGCGCCGGCAGACAACCTCGAGCAGCCGCTGTTCGTTTCCGGTCCGCTGAAGCAAACGCGCCGCGTGATGGCCAAGGACGAGAACATCTGCCTTCATTGCGGGCTCTGCGCGGAGCGGTGCCCGACCTACGCCTGGGACATGCGCAAGTTCGTCCTGCAGGTTCCGTACGCGACCAGAGTGATCCCGCTGGTCGCGGTGTGAGCGACCAGCTACCAGTTACCAGCTATCACCTTCCAGCATGCATCGAATCAATGATTTCGCGTTCAAGATAGCCACCGCCAACGGCACCGGATCGGCGTCGGCCAACGGTCTGATCATGCAGGCGATCTTCCGCATGGGCGTGCCGGTGACGGGGAAGAACGTCTTCCCGTCGAACATCCAGGGCCTGCCGACGTGGTACGAGATCCGCGTCAACCGCGACGGTTACACGGCGCGGACACCGCATTTCGACCTGATGGTCGCGATGAATCCTGCGACGTACCAGAAGGACATCGCCGAGCTGCGTTCGGGCGGGTGGCTGCTGTACGACTCCACCTGGCCGCTCGATCAGCGTCTGTCGCGTCCCGACGTCACGTATCTCGGGATTCCGCTCGCCGAGATGTGCAACGCCGAGTTTGCCGGTGTGCGCGAGCGGATCCTGATGAAGAACATCGCGTACGCCGGCGCGCTGAGCGCGCTGCTGCACATCGATTCGGCCATCATCCGGTCGCTGCTGGCGGAGAAGTTCGGCAGGAAGGCCGCCTTGATGGAGTCGAACAAGAAAGCCATCGATATCGGCTACGAGTACGCCAGGACGCATTTCTCGTGTCCGCTGCCGATCCGCCTCGAGCCCATGGACAAGACGAAGGACGCGATCCTGATCGACGGCAACACCGCGGCGGCGCTCGGGTGCCTGTATGCGGGCGCGACCGTCGGCGCCTGGTATCCGATCACGCCCGCGACGTCTGTCATGGAGGCGTTCAAGGGGTTCTGCCAGAAGTACCGTCGCGACACCGAGACGAACACGAATCGTTTCGCGATCCTCCAGGCGGAGGACGAGCTGGCGGCAGTCGGGATGGTGATTGGCGCGTCGTGGGCGGGCGCGCGCGCGTTCACGCCGACGGCAGGGCCCGGGATCTCGCTCATGACCGAGTTCATCGGCCTGGCGTACTACTCGGAGGTGCCGGCCGTCATCATCGACGTCCAGCGGACGGGACCGTCGACGGGGATGCCGACGAGAACCCAGCAAGGCGATCTGATGCTCTGCGCGTATGCGTCTCACGGCGACACGCGTCACATCTGCCTCTATCCGTCCGATCCGCGCGAGGCGTTCGAATTCGCCGCGAAGGCGTTCGATCTGGCAGAGCGCTATCAGACGCCGGTATTCATGCTGAGCGATCTCGATATCGGCATGAACGACTGGATGGTGCCGAAGCTGACCTGGGATGACAGCTACCGGCCCGACCGCGGCAAGGTGCTCTCGAGCGAGGAGCTCGACGAGATCCGCGAGTTTTACCGGTATCTCGACGTCGACGGCGACGGGATTCCCTATCGCACGCTCCCCGGCGTGCATCCCAAAGGCGCGTACTTCACGCGCGGGTCCGGCCACAACAAGTTCGGCCAGTACACCGAGGATGCCGAGGAATACGTCGAGGTCGTCGATCGAATCGACCGCAAGATTCAGCACGCGGCCAATGCGGTGCCCAAGCCACTCGTCAGGTCATCGGCGGGTGCAAAGGTCGGCCTCGTGACAATCGGCGGCTGCCACGCCGCGTGCGTGGAGGCGCTCGATCTACTGCGCGCGGACGGCATACATCTCGATTACATGCGCGTTCGAGGGTTTCCGTTCTCAAACGACGTCCGCGACTTCCTCGAGGCGCATGACGTCAACTTCGTCGTCGAACAGAACCGGGACGCGCAATTGCGAAGCATGCTCCTCATCGATACCGGCGTCGCGCAGGAAAAGCTCGAATCGGTGCGGTACTACGGCGGATTCCCGATGAGCGCGCATCACGTGATTACGGGTGTGAAGGCGAAGCTGGAGCGCGCCGCATGACATACATTGCCAAACCCCCGGTCAGACACCCCGCGCTCCAGAAGAACGCGATTGGGCTCACGCGGCGCGATTACGAAGGCGCCATTACAACGCTGTGCGCAGGCTGCGGCCACGATTCGATCACCGCCGCGATCATCCAGGCGTTTTGGGAGCTGTCGATTGCTCCGCACAAGGTGGCGAAGCTGTCGGGCATCGGCTGCTCGTCGAAGACGCCGGCGTACTTCCTGCGTGAAGCCCACGGCTTCAACAGCGTGCACGGCCGGATGCCGGCGCTGGTCGCGGGCGCGAACGCCGCGAACCGCGAGCTCATCACCATTGGCGTGTCCGGCGACGGTGACTCGCTGTCAATCGGGCTCGGCCAGCTGTGCCATGCGATCCGGCGGAACGTCAACGTCCTCTACATTCTCGAAAACAACGGCGTGTACGGCCTCACGAAGGGGCAATTCTCCGCCTCGGCCGATCCTGGTTCGCTGAACAAGAAAGGGGAAGCGAACACGCTCGGCGCGATCGACGGGTGCCTGCTGGCCCTGACGCTCGGCGCGACGTTCGTCGCGCGCGGGTTCTCGGGGGACAAAGGGCAGCTCGTGCCGATGCTCAAGGCTGGGATCGCGCACAAAGGCTTCGCCTTCATCGACGTCATCTCGCCGTGTGTCACGTTCAACGACCACGAGGGGTCGACCAAAAGCTACGCCTACACGCGCGAGAAGAATGTCGAGGTCGTCCAGGCGGACTTCGTTCCGCCCGCCGCGGCGATCCACGCCGACTACGATCCCGGAACCGTCCGGAACGTCATGCTGCACGACGGCAGCTGGGTGCGCCTGCGCAAGATTGCCGAGGATTACGACCCGACCGACCGCGACCGGAGCTACGGGTACATCCGCGAGCGGCAGATGGCTGGCGAAATCGCCACAGGGCTGCTGTACATCTCGGTCGATTCCGTCGAAATGCAGGACCAGCTCGAAACGGTGGCCACGCCGCTCGTCCAGCTCCCGTACGAAGATCTGTGCCCCGGCGCGGCGGAGCTCGACAAGCTGCAGGCGCGTTTCCGATAAGGGCAACCGGTAGGGCGGGGTCTTAACACCCCGCGCTACGGCTCCGCTATCTCTACTGACATATCTATCAGTCTGGCGCTTGACAGACATCTCCGGCAGCGGTAGTTTCGCTGCCGCAGTATTGTCACAAAACACAATGGAGGGTGGTTGATGACACGGTTCCTTCGGTACTCGTCTGCAGCGCTCGCGTTCGTGCTGCTGACAGCGCTGCCGGCTGCAGCGCAGTTCGACCGAGGCCAGATCTCCGGCACGATCAAGGACTCGCAGGGCGCGGTGGTCCCCGGAGTGACGGTTACCGTTACCCAGCTCGACACCCAGACCGTCCGCACTACGGTGACGGACTCGACGGGCTTTTACACGTTCCCGAATCTTCCGCCGGCCAAGTACGACGTGTCGGCGGAGCTCAGCGGATTCAAAAAGGCGCTGCGTCAGAACGTCACCCTGGACGCCGCCAGCTCCCAGACGCTGAATTTGACCCTCGAGACCGGCGCCATCACGGAGGCGGTGACGGTCACTGCGGAAGCCACGCCGCTGCAGACGGATGTCGCCGTTCGAAAGACCGTCGAAGCCAAGGACATCGAGCTGCTCTCGTTCTCGGGCCGGAACCCGATCGGTGTCCCAGCGCTCAAGGCCGGCGTGATCGGCGGCGGCTTCAACAACGCGGGCTTCTCGTCGCTCACGACCGGCGGGTTCAACATCAACGGCAGCCGCTCGGACGAAAACACGATCTACGTCGACGGCGCGGTCGCGGTGCGCACGCGCTCGACCGGCGCGATCATCGGCGTCCAGAACGTGGATGCGGTTCAGGAAGTTCAGGTGCTGACCGCGAACTACATGCCCGAGTACGGGCGTGCGAGCGGCGGACAGATTCGGTTCATCACCAAAGGCGGCAGCAGCCGCTACTCCGGCAGTGCATCGTACTTTTATCGCGACGATGCGCTGCAGGCGAACACGTGGACCCGGAACAAGAGCCCGAACGCGCTCGAGAACTCCGGCCCTGCGC
>JBKPTT010000209.1:0-6304 GCA_046735635.1 Acidobacteriota bacterium
CCCAACCAAAAACCCAAAACCGAAAACTGAAAACCGAGTACCCATGCGTCCTGTAAATACCACTGATGCGGAGAGCGCATGCGTGGCGCTCATCGATCCCATGAGAACTTTATGCGCGACACGAACGGTGTCCGGTCCGTATGATGCATTCCATGATCAAGTCAGAGGCGAACCCAACCCGGACGCTCACCCTCGTGCTCCCCGAGGCTGACTGGCAGGCGCTTCGTGAAGCTGAGCCCGACGCAATCGGCTGGCTTCGCGCGCAGATCCAGAACCGGCTTTCGACCGCCTCGGCGCCGTGGGCCTCGCGCTCGAACCCAGCCGCCGTTTCGCCCGGCGAGTCGTGGTGGGGCAACGAAGACGAGTACTGACCCGGAGGGCGCTGCTCTCTGATGAGGTTGCGCCTTGGTTTTTTGACACCTTCCCGACGAGGCAGGTACGCTCGTCTGGATGGACACCGCGACTACCCCGCAGGCTCACCTTTCCTTCGAAATCTCCCCTGATCGCTACCGTCACTGGAAGCTGACGTTCGACGCACCTGTTGCGACGCTCGCACTGGACGTCCAGGAGGATGGCGGCCTGTCCTCCGAATACCGTCTCAAGCTCAATTCTTACGACTTGGGCGTCGATATCGAGCTTGCGGACGCGATCCAGCGGATCAGATTCGAGCATCCGGAGGTTCACGCGGTCGTCATTACGAGCCTGAAGGAACGGATCTTCTGCGCCGGTGCCAACATCTTCATGCTGCGCGGATCGAGCCACGGGTGGAAGGTGAACTTCTGCAAGTACACCAACGAAACGCGGCTCGCGATCGAAGACGCGAGCGAACACTCGGGCATCAAATTCATCGCTGCGGTCAACGGTATCTGCGCGGGCGGCGGCTACGAGCTCGCGCTTGCATGCGACGAGATACTGCTCGTCGATGATGGCAATTCCGCGGTGAGTCTGCCCGAGACGCCGCTGCTCGGCGTTCTGCCCGGCACGGGAGGTTTGACGCGTGTCGTCGACAAACGCAAGGTGCGCCGCGATCTGGCGGATTTCTTCGGTACGGTCGCCGAAGGCGTCAAAGGCAAGAGAGCCGTCGAGTGGCGCCTCGTCGACGCCGTATATCCCACGAGCCAGTTCAAGGAACGCGTCGAGAAGCGCGCGAAGGAGTTGGCGGGTCTGTCCAATCGCCCTGCGACAGCGCCTGGAATTCTCCTTGGTCCCCTGTCTCCGCATGTAAGCCCAGATTCCGTACGGTATTCAGCGGTATCGCTCGACATCGATCGCGACAAACGCGTCGCGACGCTCATCGTTCGCGGCCCGGACCAGGCCGAGCCGTCGACGCCCGAGGCCGTTGTCGCCAGGGGGGACCAATTCTGGGCCTTGCGCGCCTTCCGCGAGCTCGACGACGCGCTGCTGCGTCTGCGAATCAACGAACCGTTGATCGGGACGGTGGTCGTCAAGACCGAAGGCGATTCCGCTCGCGTTCTCGCGGTGGACGAAACGTTGGTGACGCACGCGGACCATTGGCTGGTACGCGAGATCGTCCACTTCATCAAGCGGACGTTGAAGCGCATGGAACTGACGTCTCGCAGTTTCTTTGCGCTCATCGAGCCCGGCAGCTGTTTCGCCGGTACGCTCTTCGAGCTCGCGCTTGCATCGGATCGGTCCTACATGCTCGACGACCCGGACCGGCCCAATACGATCGCGCTATCGCCAATGAATGCGGGACCGCTTCGCATGAGCAATGGCCTCACACGGCTCGAGACGCGCTTCCTCGCCCAGCCGGAGATCGTCCGCGAGGTGCTCGCCGAGCACGAGCCGTTCGATCCGCAGGCGGCGGCCGATGCGGGCCTCGTGTCGTTCGCGCCCGACGATCTGGATTGGGACGACGAGGTCCGCCTCGCGATCGAGGGGCGAGCGGCCTTGTCTCCCGATGCGCTCACGGGGATGGAAGCGAACCTGCGGTTTGCCGGGCCCGAGACGATGGAAACCAAAATCTTCGGACGGCTCACCGCGTGGCAGAACTGGATTTTTCAACGGCCGAACGCCGTGGGAGACAAAGGAGCGTTGACGTCATACGGATCGCAATCGCGCCCCGAATTCGACTTCAAACGAACGTAAGAAGAAATGCTGATTTTAGATTGCTGATTGCTGATTTATTGACGATTGCTGATTGACGATTGGCGATTGATCAGGTCGAGATTTTCAATCAGCAATCACCAATCAGCAATCAGCAATCGTAAATCAGCAATTCGAGGGGCCATCATGATTTCTGCGGAGCGGATTCCCAACAACGTCGGTCTTTCGGGCAACAAACGGCTGCAGCGCGCGCTCGAGCATTGGCAGCCAAAATACATCCAGTGGTGGCGCGACATGGGGCCGCAGGGCTTCCAGGATTACCATCAGGTCTACGTGCGCACCGCCGTAAGCGTTGATCCCTCCGGGTGGGCGCACTTCGAATACGTCAAGCTGCCGGAATATCGATGGGGTATTTTCCTGGCCGATCCGGTGCACGATCGCCGGATCGGGTTCGGCGATTTCCTTGGCCAGCCGGTGTGGCAGGAGGTCCCCGGCGAATTCCGCAACCAGCTGCGGCGCTTGATCGTGACCCAGGGGGATACCGAGCCCGCGAGCGTGGAGCAGCAGCGATGGCTGGGCCAGCGCTGCCCGAGCATGTACGACCTGCGCAACCTGTTCCAGGTCAACGTCGAAGAAGGCCGTCATCTCTGGGCCATGGTGTATCTGCTGCACTCCTACTTCGGGCGCGACGGACGCGACGAAGCGGAGGAGCTGCTGGCGCGCCAGAGCGGCAATCGCGACAAGCCGCGGATCCTGGACGCGTTCAACGAGCCGATCGAGAACTGGCTCGACTTCTTCATGTTCACCATGTTCACCGATCGCGACGGGAAGTCGCAGCTGCTGTCACTCTCGGAGAGCTCGCTCGATCCGCTGTCGCGGACGACGCGGTTCATGTTGACCGAAGAAGCGCATCACATGTTCGTCGGAGAAACCGGCATTTCCCGGATCGTCGAGCGCACGTGTCAGCTCCTCGAGCGTGCGGGGTATTCGGAAGACGTGAGAAGGCTCGGCGGCATCGACCTGCCGACAATCCAGAAGTTCATCAATCTGTGGTTCAGCCTCAGCCTGGATCTGCACGGGAACGAGATTTCCACGAATGCCGCGAGCTACTTCGGCAACGGCCTGAAGGGGCGCGCGCAGGAAGAAAAGTGGAACGACCATCAGGCGACCGAAGCGATGTACGAGCTCGACGTTCCCGCAGGCGGAGGGCTGGAGGCGAAGACCATCCCGATGCGGACGGCGATGAACGAGGTGCTGCGGGACTGGTACGTGACCGACTGCGATGCTGGCGTGCAGCGATGGAACAAGATTTTCGAACGTCATGGCATGTCATTCAGGCTGCGGCTGCCCGATCGCAAGTTCAACCGCGGCATCGGCATGTTCTCGTCGTTGCACTTCGATCCGTCGGGCGTTCATCTGTCGAACGAGGAGTGGGAGCGGCGGAAGCACGAATGGCTGCCGTCGCCGCCGGACCGCGAATACCTGCTCAGCATCATGGCCGAGCCGGTGTACGAGCCGGGCCGCTTCGCGAACTACATCGCGCCGCCGCTGCGGGGCGTCAACCGGCAGCCGATCAACTTCGAATACGTGAGGACGGAAGCCTGAGCCTGCGGTGCCCACCGGCAGGTGGCTGGCACCTGGCACCGATCAACGCGCGATGGACGTTCAGCAGAAGCAGCTCTTCATCAACAACGAATGGCGTCATGCGGAGTCGCGGGACGTCATGGACGTCGTCAACCCGGCGACCGAGGAAGTCATCGCGCACGTCCCGTCGGCGGGGCAGGCCGATCTCGACCTTGCCGTGGACGCCGCGCGCGCCGCGCTGGACGGACCCTGGGGCCGGCTATCGGCGCGAGAACGCGGCCGCATGGTGCGCCGTCTCGGCGACCGGTTGCTCGAGCGCGTCGAAGAGGTCGCCCGGCTGGAGACCCTGCACAACGGTAAGCCAATCACCGAATCCCGCCAGATCGAGATTCCGGCCGCGGCCGAGTGCTTCGAGTACTACGGAGGCTGGTCGGACAAGGTGATGGGGGAGACGATTCCCGTCAAAGGCAATCACCTCACCTACACGCTTCGCGAGCCGCTCGGCGTCGTCGCCGCCATCGTGCCGTGGAACTTTCCGCTGCTGCTGGCGGCCTGGAAAGTGGCGCCCGCTCTTGCCTGCGGCAACACCGTCATCCTCAAGCCCGCGAGCCAGACACCGCTGACGGCACTCGCGCTTGCGGAAATCGCGGTCGAAGCGGGTCTGCCGCCCGGCGTGTTGAACGTGCTCACGGGGCCGGGCGCGCGCCTCGGCCAATCGATCGTCGAGCACCCGGGCATCGACAAGATTGCGTTCACCGGCGATACGAGCACAGGCAAGGGAATCATGCGCGGTGCCGCGGAGACGCTGAAGCAGATCACGCTCGAACTCGGCGGGAAATCGCCGAACATCGTCTTTGCCGATGCCGACATCGACGCGGCCGTGCGCGGCGCAACGGTCGGGATCTTCTACGGCAAAGGGGAAGTGTGCGCGGCCGGATCGAGGCTGCTGGTGGACCGCGCGATCAAGGACGAATTCGTCGGTAAACTCGCCGCGCGCGCGAAGAAGATGGTTGCCGGCGATCCGATGAACCCTCAGACGAGGTTCGGCGCGCTTTCCTCCATGAAGCAGATGGAGACGGTGCTGCGTTACATCGACGCCGGCAAGCGGGAAGGCGCAACGCTCGTGGCGGGCGGCTCGCGGACAGACATCGGTACGGGCAAAGGCTACTTCGTACAGCCGACGGTGTTCACCGACGTACGGCCGGACATGACGATCTCTCGCGAGGAGATCTTCGGCCCTGTGCTCGCCGCAATCGACTTCGGCGACGTGGACGAGGCAATCGCGCGCGCAAACGATACCCAGTACGGACTCGCCGCCGGAGTCTGGACGCGCGACATCAGGAAGGCGCACTACGTCGCGCGGAAGCTGCAGGCGGGCACGGTCTGGATCAACACGTACAACGTCTACGACACCGCGGCTCCCTTTGGGGGATACAAGCACAGCGGCTTCGGACGCGAAATGAGCGCCCACGCGCTCGAACACTACACGCAGGTCAAGAGCGTCTGGGTCGATCTAAATCCGTGAATCGCCAGAATCGCCGGAATTGCCATAATCGCCGGAATTGCGATAATCGCCCGGAATTGAATCCCTGCTTCAGACCGATCGGGTCACAAATCCCGCCCTTCAAAAACGGCCAGGCCGGCCCCGAGGGCCTCGAAATGCCGGATCCCGGATCACGCATCCCGATCGGCGCACGCCCATGATCCGGCGCATCGCCGTCCTGGGTGCTGGAACGATGGGGCATGGGATCGCTCACGCCGCCATCACGGCCGGATACGAGACGCGCCTGTTCGACGTCGCTCCGGAGGCGCTTGCGCTATCGCGCGAGGCCATCGAGGTGATCGTCAGGAAAGGCGTCGAGCTGGGCAAGCAGACCGCCGCGGACGGCGACGTCATGCTGCGCAGGCTTCAAACCACCACGGACTTGCGAGCTGCCGTCGATGGCGCGGACTTCGTCGTGGAAGCCGTTCCCGAACGGATCGACCTGAAGCTCGCGCTGCTCGCCGAGGTCGACGCGTACGCGCCGCCAGGCGCCATCATTGCCACCAACACGTCGGCGCTCAGCATCACCGAGCTCGCCGGAGCCACGCGCACGCCGCCGCGGGTCGCCGGCATGCACTTCTTCAATCCGGTTCACAAGATGAAGCTGGTCGAAATCGTGCGCGCGTTGGAGAGCGCGCCCGACACCATCGCCGCCATCGAAGACGTTGCCCACCGCATGGGGAAGGAAAGCGTGCTCGTCCGCGAATCACCGGGATTCATCACGACGCGCGTGAACGCCACGATTGGCAACGAGGCGTTTTACATGCTGATGGAGGGAGTAGCCTCGGCGCACGACATCGATAAGGCGCTGAAGCTCGGGCTGAATCACCCGATGGGTCCCTTCGAGCTCGTGGATCTCGTGGGGCTGGACACGCGCCTGTCGATCCTCGAATATCTGCACGCGTCGCTGGGGGAAAAATACCGGCCCTGCCCGTTGCTTGGCCAGTATGTGAAAGCGGGCCGTCTTGGCCGAAAAGCAGGGAGGGGCGTGTACGATTACTGAGCCACTGACGTCGCAGGTGCCAGCCGCTCGATCACCGCGCCGCCATCTATTCCTTCGGCCTTCCTCTCTACGACATGCTCACGGGGCGTCATCGCATCGCGGGAGGA
>JBKPTT010000210.1:0-2663 GCA_046735635.1 Acidobacteriota bacterium
GGCGGTCGGCCGCTTCAGTGCCCGACACGCGGTGCTGTGGGACGACGGCACGGTCACCGAGATCCCCAACCTCGGCGGAGTCACCTGGCACACGCCGATGTACATCAATGAGCGGGGCGACGTGGTCGGCTTCTCGAACCCCCCCGGCCCCGGCGACCCAGAAGGCGACTTCATCGCGCACGCCTTCCTCTGGAAGAAGGGCAGCACGATGGCCCTCGATCTCAAAACGCTCGACGATGACCCGTTGAGCGAGGCCTTCGCCATCAACTCTCGCGGAGACGTGGTAGGCGTCTCGTTCGGCGGCAGCGCCGGTCTCCGCGCTTTCCTTTATAAGGACGGCATGCTGCACAACCTGAACGACCTGGCCGACGCGGCGCCCGATGTGCTGCTCGCCGCTCAGGCCATCAACGACGCGGGTGTGATCACGGGCCGGATACGCGACGCGGCGACCGGCAACATCCTGACGTTCGTGGCCACGCCGGTCGGGGGACATTGAGGCCATGAGTCACGCCCTGCTCGATCCGGGAGCCTGCAGCCGAGCGATCGTGTCGCACGATCCGCGGTTCGACGGAGTGTTCTTCGTCGGAATTACCACGACGCGGATCTACTGCCGGCCTGTCTGTCCGGCGCGTGTTACCTATCCCGAGCGGAGGCGCTTCTTCGAGTCGGCCGCCGCGGCGGAGCGGAATGGGTACCGGCCGTGCATGCGGTGCCGGCCCGAGCTGGCCCCGGGCCGGGCGCTGTGCGACGCGGTGCCTCGTGTCGCGCGGACGGCAGCGATGCGGATCGCCGCCGGGGCACTCAACGGCCAGGGCGTGGGCGACCTGGCCCGCGAGCTGGGCGTGAGCGAACGACACCTCCGCCGCGCAATGGAGCGTGAGCTGGGCGTCTCGCCCGTCGAGCTGGCGCAGACGCACCGTCTGCTTCTGGCCAAGTGCCTGCTCACCGACACCAGGCTCCCGGTCACGCGCGTGGCGTTCGCGAGCGGATTCCAGAGCTTGCGCCGGTTCAACTCGGTGTTTCGCCAGCGCTATCGCATGAGCCCAAGTGTGCTGCGCCGGCGGCCTCGTCGCGCGGTTACCGATGCGACGCCATCCGGTCCGCCGGCCGACTGGGTGCGGCTCACGCTCGGCTACCGCCCACCGCTCGCGTGGGACGCGCTGCTCGCCACGATTGCCGGTGACACGCCGCCCGGTGTCGGGCTGGTGGACGGATACCGCTACGCCAGAACGGTGGCGCTAGACGGGTGTCGCGGAGTGGTCGTCCTGGCACCTGCTACGCGAGGCTCGCATTTGAACGTGGATCTCTCGGCCTCCCTTCTGCCGGCGCTCATGCCGCTCCTCGCCCGGCTCCGGCATCTGCTCGATCTCGATGCCGAGCCGGCGGTGATCGAGCGCCACCTCGCGGACAGCGGGTTGGCCTTTCTAGTGAGACGCCGCCCCGGACTCAGGCTCGCCGGTGCGTTCGATGGATTCGAGGTTGCTGCGCGAAATCTGCTGGGCTGTGATCTGCTGGGTCGTGTGACGTCCGCGCTCGGCGAGCCGCTCGAGACCGAGGTCGCAGGGCTGGACCGGCTCGCGCTCAAGCCGGATCGCGTCGCCGCTGCCGGCTCGACTTTTCTCTCGGAGCTCGGCGTGCCCCACCGGCAGGCGGAAGCCTTGTCCACGCTGGCCGGCGCCGTCGCGCAATCGAAGCTAAGGCTCGAGCCGGGTGCGGATGTCCCTTTTACCCTGCAGGCGCTCAAAAAAATCCAAGGCATCGACGCGCGCACCGCGGCGGCGATCGCAATGCGCGCGCTCCACTGGCCCGATGCCTTCCCCTCCGCCGACCGATCCCTCCAGCGAGCCGCCGGGGCCAGCGGCGCGCGCGAATTGCTGCAAATCGCAGAGCGGTGGAGGCCGTGGAGGGGCTACGCGGCCGCGCATCTCGGCAGATAGCAACGTCGTCGACCCGAGCGAGCAATTCCTTCGACATAGGGGCCATAAGAGGTCTGCCGGCAGCCGCGGGCTACGGCTCCTGGAGTGCGCAGTAGAGCAGCAGTCGAGCCTTGCGCCAGTCGCGGCGAACGGTACTCTCGGAGACGCTGCGCAGGGTCGCAATCTCCACGAACGAGAACCCGCAAAAGAAGTGAAGATCGACCAGCTGGACGAGGGCTGGATCGACCTCGCCGAGGAGTTCGAGCGCGTCGGCGAGCTTCTCGAGCGGCTCAGTCATCGGGGCATCTACGTCGCCGCCCGGCTGGTCATGAAGTTGAACGATCTGGAATTCCCTGCCGCGCTTCTTGGCCCGCCGCCGACGGGCGTAGTCGATCATGAGCGCGCGCATCGCGCGCGAGGCATAGGCCAGAAAGTGGGGCCGATCGGCGAAATGGAGACCCTCGCGCGCGGCGATGTCGAGGTATGCTTCATGGAGGAGTGTCGTAGTGCCGAGGCTCAGGTCCGAGCCGCCTTGCCGAAGCTGGCGCTCGGCAATCGTGTGCAGCTCACAGTACAGGGTGGCAAACAGCTCATTCGCCGCCGCCCCGTTGCCTGCCTCGGCTGTGCGGATCAACTCCCCGATTGCGGTGTGCACGGATGGGCATCTCTCGAAGAGCCGCCACCGGAACCGGCGGCTCGAGAGAAAGAATACGGTTCGGTCGAGGAGAGGTCAAAGCGAAGCTCATC
>JBKPTT010000211.1:0-11009 GCA_046735635.1 Acidobacteriota bacterium
GCCGTATGTTGACCTTCGCCTTTCTTTTGCGTATAGTGCAAACGAGCTCAGGAGGGGTCGCCATGCTTCCGCTTACGAAACGTCAGCGCGAAATTCTCGACTACCTGAACGATTTCATCCAGCAGCACGGCTACGCTCCAAGCCTCGAGGAAATCGGGCGACGCTTCAGCCTGTCCTCGCTCGCGACAGTTCACAAACATCTCACGAACCTGCAGGAGAAGGGGTTCATCAAACGTGCGTGGAACCGCAGCCGGTCCGTCGAAGTCGTCCCATCGCGTTCTGGTGGACGTGCGGTAGAGCTGCCGATGCTCGGGTACGTCGCGGCCGGCTCCCCGATCGAGGCTGTCGTCGGCACCGAAACCATCGCGGTGCCCGAAGATCTGGTTGGCAAGCGCGACACCTACGTCCTCCGGGTCAAAGGGGACTCGATGATCGACGAGCAGATTCGCGATGGCGATTACGTCATCGTCGAAGATCGTCGGACGGCGGATAACGGCGAGATGGTCATCGCGCTTCTCCACGGGTCCGATGTCACGTTGAAGAAACTGTACCGGGAGCAGGGGCGCATCCGGCTGCAGCCGGCGAACCCCGCGATGCAACCGATTCTCGCCTCCCCCGACCAGGTCCAGGTGCAGGGCGTCGTCGTCGGCGTCATGCGGCGGTACTAGCCCGGTAGTGCCGGCCTTTAGGCCGGCCCGGATCGGTAGTGCCGGCCTCAGGCTGGCCCAGGTCGTCTCGTCCCTCAGGCGGCTTCCGCCCGTACTGGGGTACATTCACCCCATGAACGACCGCAAACAAATCAATTTCACGATCGTTCCCGACGATCGCGACGACATCCCGCGCACCTACGCCAATTTCTGCGCGATCTCGCACACGCCTTTCGATTTCACCCTCGCGTTCTGCGAGGTGCTGCCGCTTTCGGAGAGGGATATCCACGCCGCCGAATCCGAGCACGTCGTCCGTGCCCCGGTGCGAGCGAAGGTTGCCGTGCCGCTCGCCGTCGTTCCCAACCTGATTGCTGCGCTCCAGGAACACATGCGGGTTTATTCCGAGTCGACCGGGACCAGCTGGGATAAAGGACCAGTGCACTGAGGGGTCTGACCCCGGTCTGACCCCGGTCTGACCCTGGTCTGACCCCAACATTCGGGGGGCCGCATACGTCTAGCAGGGTGATGGACGGGCAAGCGATTCCGATGCCGGTGGCCGTGGACGAGCCGCCCGAGGACCTTGCCGCCCGTGTCGGGATCTTGTTCGATCGCCACCAGCAGCGGCTCTTCCGGATGGCTCGCCGACTGTCGCGTAGCACCGACGATGCGCGCGATCTCGTTCAGGAGACGTTCCTCCGCGCGGCGCGTTCGCCGCGCTCGATTCCACACGGCGTTTCGAACGAGGAAGCGTGGCTCGTGCGAGTCCTGATCAACATCTGCCGCGATCGCTGGCGGCAGGCCGCCGTCCGGACACGCGCGCGGATCACCGGGAACCTCGCACCGCCGCCTGCGATGAATCCGGAACCGCACTTGATGGCGAAGTCGCTGGTGCGCCATGCGCTCGAGGCGCTTCCGCCGCGGCGCCGCGCGATCCTGGTTCTCTACGAGCTCGAAGGCGCCGCGATTCCAACGATCGCGAAGCTCTTAGGCGTCACGCCTGTGACCGTCCGATGGCATTTGTCCATGGGACGACGCGAGATGGCGAAGGCGCTCGGAGGCAACACTCATGACTGACCTCGGCACACAGATCCGCGACGCGCTCCGCGAGCAAGACGACGAGCGCCTGCCGGCCGACGAGGTCCTCGCGATCCGCCGCGTCGTGGTCGCGTCCGTCCGCGCCGAAGAGGACAGCACGCGTGGCTTCTCGTGGCTCCGCCCGCTTGCGGTGGCGGCGACCGTTATCGCGATGATTGCCGCCGGCGTCACGCTGGGCGAGCGGTTCGACGCGCGCGACTCGGCGGGCGCGGGCGAATCGGATGCGACCTCAACTCATGCCGCTGTCAAACAGGCCCCACGGGCGCGTCAGCTGCATTTCTCTACCCCGGGCGGAACGCGGATCATCTGGATATTCAACTCGGATCTGGACCTCAAGACGACGCCATGAAGAGACAGCTTTCGAAGATTGGTTTCACGTCGATTGTCGCGATCGCGATCGCCGCGCCCGTGCAGGCGCAGCGCGGAGCGGGAACAATGCGGCCTGCCGAAGGCAGGGGCGTACAGGCGGCCGACAGCGGGCCGCGTCCGCAGGCGTTCAGCGTATCGCTCGTGCTGGGCGAGATGCAGGCGTCGGGCGCCGCCGATACCGTCCCCGCGGCGGCGCGCAAGGCGCTCACCGACGTGAAGGACTTCCTGCCCTACAAGGCATACCGTCTGCTGGACTCGCAATGGACGCTGTGTTGCGGGCGTGCGTCGATGGTCAGCACGCCGATCGTCACGCGGCTCCGAGGTCCTGAGGAGCAGGACTACAACGTGGAGATCGTGCCGAGCAACGCTGGCAATGGAAAGTATTACGTCCACTTCTCACTCTGGGAACCTCGCGCGAGCGAGGGGGCCGAAGCAAGAGGCGCGGCAACCACGGCTTCGGTGGCTGCCTCAGACGCGCAACGGGCGGAACTTGAGCGTCAGCTCCAGGAGCTCCGCAAGACGGAAAGCGAGAATCACCCCGACGTCGCGCAGACCCGCAGCAAGATCGACGCGCTCGAGCGGTCGCTCGGCGAGATGCGGCGCGCGGAATCGACGCGGCGAATCCTCGTCGCGTCCGCGGCGCGACGGCCGATCATCGACACGAGTTTCACGATGGACATCGGCGAGACCGTCGTCGTCGGCACATCGCGGCTGAAGGGCGACAAGGCGCTGATCGCACTGCTGACGGCGGTTGCAGCCACGAAGAGCACGACGAAGTAGCGCGATACAATCGGCGGCATGGCCAGACGCGCGGCCGTGCCGTCGCCCACCAAGACCGCGGTCGAGACTCGCCGCATCATGGCGAAGCTCGCGAAGCAACATCCGAACGCCGACACCGAGCTCGATTACACGAACCCGTACGAGCTGCTCGTCGCGACGATCCTCTCCGCGCAGTGCACCGACGAGCGGGTCAACCAGGTTACGCCGGCCCTCTTCAAGCGCTATCCGAACGCTGCCGTGCTCGCGAAGGCGACGACCGGGGAGCTCGAACCGCAAATACAATCGACCGGGTTCTTTCGCGCCAAATCCAAGTCGCTCCTCGGGATGGCGAACGCCGTCGTGGAGCGACACGCGGGGCATATTCCCAACACGATGGACGACCTCGTCCAGCTGCCTGGTGTCGGCAGAAAGACCGCCAACGTCGTCCTCGGGCACGCGTTGGGCGTGCCAGGACTGCCGGTCGATCGCCACGTGCTCCGCGTATCCAATCGCATCGGCATCGCCCGGTCAGACGATCCCGAGATCGTCGAGCAGCAGTTGTGTGTGGCGATGCCGCCCAAGGCATGGACGAACACTTCGGACACTCTAATCCTGCACGGGCGCCGTATCTGCAAACCGCGTCCGTTGTGCGATCGATGTGCGGTGCGCGACGACTGCGATTATTACCGTACGGTGATGGTGACCGCGCGACCTAATCGTCGTCGAAGCGGATCGTTGGTCGATGAGCCCCGAGCGCCAAAGGCGCGAGGGACAGGTCGTGGGGGTGGGGCCCCACGACAAAGTAAGAAATGATGACGCGCGAGCAATTCACCCGATTGGTCGAAGCGGCACTCCTCGATATCCCCCGGCGATTCCGCAAGGCGATGAAGAACGTCGCGGTGGTCGTCGAGGATGAACCACCCCTGCATATCCTGGAGGAGCTCGGCATCGAGCCGCCCGACTCGCTGTTCGGCTTGTACCAGGGCACTCCCCTCCCCGAACGGAGCTGGACGTACGGAAACGCGCTCCCCGACCGCATCTCCATCTATCAGAGGACGATCGAGGATGCGTGCGAAGACGACGAGGAGATCATGGATTGCGTGGCGGAGACGGTCATCCACGAGTTCGGCCACTATTTCGGCATGAGCGAAGAGGAGATCGAAGAGATCGAGGAGAAGTACTGGCGCGGGGAATCGCTCGACGACGTGTGATGAAGCCGCGCGCCCGGAAGAAGTTCGGACAGCACTTCCTGGAAGCTGCGTGGGCCGCCAAGGTAGTTTCGGCCATCGATCCGAAACCGGACGATCGATTTCTCGAAATCGGGCCTGGGCCCGGCGCGTTGACGCTGCGCCTTGCGCCGCTCGTTGCGCAGTTGACGGCGGTCGAAGTTGACCTCGCAATGATCGACGCGCTCAGCCCGAAGCTGCCTGACAATGCCTTTCTGATCCACGGCGACTTTCTCGACGTTGATCTCGCCAGCATTCAGATTGCCCGTCCGTTCCGTATCGCCGGCAACCTTCCCTACAACGTGTCGTCTCCAATCCTGTTTGCGGTGCTGGACGCGCACCGAACCGTCGGTGGCATTACTGACGCCACGCTGATGGTGCAGCGCGAGGTCGCCGATCGGATCACGGCTCGACCCGGAACCGGTGACTACGGAGTCCTCTCGATTCTCGTCCAGCTCCACGCCGACGTGCAGCGGCTCCTGACACTTCCTCCGGGTGCGTTCCGACCGGCGCCCAAGGTCCACTCCGCTGTGGTCGCCTTGCGCTTCCGTCGGCCAGCGGTCTCCGTCGCGGACGAGCAGATCTTCCAAGCCATGGTGCGGACGATGTTCACGCAGCGGCGCAAAACGATTGCAAACGCAGTTGCGCCGTTTGCGAGCGCGCGTCATCGTGACGGTCACGCGGCGCTGGCGGCTGCCGGCATCGACCCGCGACGGAGACCCGAGACGCTGCAACTCGAAGAATTCGCGAGGCTTGCCGAGCAGTTCCGCTGAAACCTCGTCGCAAATGCTGTGCTATACTTTGCGCGCTTTTACAAAGAGTCTCTGTCGTGCGTCCCAGCGTCGCGGCAGATGGATATGCGATCGCGGCTCTCCGCCGCGTTCCTTGCTGGTGGCACCCGCCCGGGCTGCTTGCCTGCGAGGACCTGTCCTTCGACTCGGAGTGCCGGCCTTCAGGCCGGTCCGTTCGGTACTGCTGGCCCCTTCCGGCCAGCCCCGTTGGTAATGCCGGCCTGAGCCGGCCTGGGGTTCCAATCGTCAACCGCGCAGGGGCCAACATACGACGAACGCGCCAATTGCGACCGATCGGCCGCCGCTCGAACTGATTCCGCTCGGCGGCCTCGGCGAATTCGGAATGAACATGATGGTGGTGGCGTGCGGCGACACCGCCATCGTGATCGACGCAGGCGTCATGTTCCCCGAGCCGGAGCTGCTCGGCGTCGATCTCATCATTCCGGATCTGCGGCAGCTGCAGCAGTACAGACTCGCGGCGCTGGTGCTGACGCATGGGCACGAGGATCACATTGGCGCCGTACCGCACGTGCTGCCGTATATCGACGGCCCGGTGTACGGCACGGCGCTGACACTCGCGTTTGTCGCGCCGAAGCTGGAAGAGAACGACGATGTCGCGCGTGCGCGGCTGCGGCGCGTCAAGCCGCGCGAGCGCGTGCAGATCGGGTCGTTCACGATCGAGTTTCTCCGCGTCACGCACAGCATGCCCGACTGCGTGGCGCTGGCGATCGAGACGCCGCGCGGCATCGTGATCCACACCGGTGACTTCAAGGTGGATCAGACGCCGCTCGACGGCGAGCACCTCGACGTCCACCGCCTCGCGGAGCTTGGATCGGCAGGGGTGCTCGCGCTGCTCGCCGACAGCACGAACATCGATCGCCGCGGCTTCACCGGGTCCGAGCTCGAGGTCACGGATGCATTCGAGGAGATCTTCACCGGCGCGCGCGGCAAGATCGTCGTCGCGATGTTCGCATCGAGCATCTATCGGATGCAGATCATCGTCGACCTCGCGGCGCAGTTCGACCGCCGCGTCGCGTTCGTCGGACGGGGTGTGATCGACAACGCGGAGATTGCACGTGGGCTCGGTTACCTGCGGGTACCGGCTGGCGTTGAGGTCCGGGACAGCGACGTGCGCAACTTCCCCGCCCAGGACATCGTGTGCATTTGCACCGGGTCGCAGGGGGAGCCGCAGGCCGCGCTGCCGCGGATCGCGATCGACGACCATCGGCACGTCAAGCTGGCGCCCGACGACGTGGTGGTGTTCTCCGCGCGCGAGATCCCGGGGAACGAGAAGGCCATCGGCCGTGTGATGAACCATATTGCGCGCCGCGAAGCCGACGTGGTGCACGAGGGCGACAAGCACGTCCACGTATCGGGGCACGGCAGCGAGGAGGAGCTCAAGCTCATGCTGTCGCTGGTCAGGCCACGGTACTTCGTGCCGATACACGGAGAATATCGCCAGCTCGCGCGGCACGCGCGAGTGGCGGCCCGGGTTTCGCGCGGAACCAAGGTATTGCTCGCCGAAAACGGCGACGTCATCCGTTTCGACGACGACGGCGCGCGCATCGCCGACAAGGTGCAGGCCGGCCGCATCCTGATTGACGGCACGCGCAGCGGCGAGGTCGGCGACGAGATCCTGCGGGACCGCCGCCATCTGTCCGGGGATGGCCTGGTCGTTCCGGTCGTGGTAATCGGCCACTCGGGCCGGCTCGAGGAAACCCCGGACGTGATCACGCGCGGGTTCGTCGTCGACGCGCGGACCGAGGGCTTGTTGAAAGAGATTCCGTCGCTGCTCGCGGCGACGCTCGAAGGGGCGAGCGTCGAGGAACGCACGGACCCCGGACTGATCAAGGAGAAGATTCGCGTGGACCTGCAGCGGTTCTTCCGGAAGCGGTCGGGACTGCGGCCGCTCGTCCTACCGGTCGTGATGGAGATCTGAAGTGGCGGGATCGGCGATTTCCAGGCGTTTCAGCGAGTTCATCGGCGTGGCGCTGTTTGCGCTCGCGCTGATTTGGGTCATCTCGCTCGCGAGCTACAGCGCGACGGACCCGGTCTGGTTCTTCAACACGGGATCCGAGATCCAGCCGGCGAACTTCGCAGGGCGGGTTGGCGCGTTCATCGCGGAGCTGTCGTATCAGCTGCTCGGCTATGCCGCCTACCTCGTGCCGCTCATGCTCATCGTGCTCGGCTGGCACTATTTCTGGTGCCGCACGCTGGACGCGGCGTACACGAAGCTCGTCGGGGCGGCGCTGCTGTTCGCGTGCGTGTCGTCGTTTCTGTCCCTCGCGTTCGGCACCCTCGGCATTTCGGGCAAGGCGTTTCGCGCCGGCGGCTACGCGGGCGACTGGTTCGCGGCGGTCTTCGCGCAATATCTCAATCGCACCGGCTCGATCATCCTGATCCTCACGCTCATCTTCCTGGGGATCATTCTGTCCACCCAGTTCTCGTTCGGCCGGCTGTTCGGCGCGCTCGGCCACCTGCTCCGCGACCGCGTGGCGGCGGCGTTTGCCGCATACCGCCGCAGGCGCGAGGAGCGCCGCCGCGAGCGGCAGCGACAGGAAGTTCTGAAGAAACATCTCGACAAAGGACGCGAGCCGAAGGACGTGAAGCTCGCGCCGAAGACACAGCCGATCGCGGCAGATAAGCCCGAGAAGGACGAGGCCCCGAAAAAACCATCGCGGACGGCGGCCGTGGTGGGTGCCGCGGCGGCTGCGCTCAAGGCAGCGGCCACGCGGCCGACGCCTCCGCCGATCAAGCGGCCGCAGCCTGCGCCGGTGGAAGCGCCGCTTCCGTTGCCCGAGCCCGATCGAGTGGTGGCGGAACGCAGGAAGGGGGCGTTCACGCTGCCGCCGCTCGCCCTCCTCGATGCGCCGAAGGGCGAACGGAAGATCGACGAGCGCGAGCTGATGGACGGTGCTCGCCTGCTCGAGGAAAAGTGCCGCGAGTTCTCGGTCGAGGGCTCGGTCGTGCAGATTCACCCGGGTCCGGTCGTCACGACCTACGAGTTCAAGCCCGACGCGGGAGTGAAGTACAGCAAGATCACGGGGCTCGCCGACGACCTCTGCCTGGCGATGCAGGCCGAATCCATTCTCATCGATCGTATTCCCGGCAAATCCACGGTCGGCATTCAGGTGCCCAATGTGAACCGGGAGCTGATCTCGATGCGCGAGCTGCTCGAGGCCGACGCATACAAGCGTTCTGCCTCGAAGCTCACGCTGGCGCTCGGCAAGACGATTCACGGCGAGCCGTTCGTCAGCGATCTCGCCACCATGCCGCACCTGCTGATTGCGGGATCGACCGGCACCGGCAAATCGGTGAGCGTGAACGCCATGCTGTCGAGCATCCTGTATCGCGCGACGCCCGACGACGTGCGGCTGATCATGATCGATCCCAAGCGCCTCGAGCTCGGGATGTACGAGGAAATCCCTCATCTGCTGACGCCCGTCGTCGTCGACCCGAAACTCGCCGCCAATGCGCTCCGCTGGGCCGTGCGCGAGATGGAAGAACGCTACAAGACGCTCGCGGCGGTCGGCGTACGAAACATCGAGCAGTACAACCGGAACCTGAAGCTCGCGCAGGACGAGAAGACCGGGCCCGTGCTCGACTCGAACGGCAACGAACTGCATCCGCTGCCGTTCATCGTGGTGTTGATCGACGAGCTCGCGGACTTGATGATGGTCGCGAGCAACGAGGTCGAGGAATCGATCTGCCGCCTCGCGCAGATGGCGCGCGCGGTCGGCATCCATCTGATTCTCGCGACGCAGCGTCCTTCGGTCGACGTCATCACCGGCCTCATCAAAGCCAATCTGCCGGCGCGCATCTCCTTCCGCGTGTCCTCGAAGATCGATTCGCGAACGATCCTCGACGGCAACGGCGCCGAGCAGCTGCTCGGCAAGGGGGACATGCTGTACCTGCCCCCCGCCTCGTCGCGTTTCGTGCGCCTGCATGGCCCCTACATCTCGGAACAGGAAAGCGCGCGGCTGGCGAGCTTCCTGCGTAAACAGGGAAAGCCGAGCTACGACACGACGATTACGGAAGACGACAAGAAACCGGGCGCCGAGCTCGAGTTCGAGAAGGACGACTTGTACGACGAAGCCGCGCGCATTGTCGTGTCGAGCGGCCAGGCGTCGGTGTCCTACCTGCAGCGGCGGCTGCGAATCGGATTCAGCCGCGCCGCGAGGCTCGTGGACATGATGGAAGCGGAAGGGCTTGTATCGCCAATCACCGGCGCCGCCGGCGGCAAATCGCGTGAAGTGCTGGTCAAGCCGGATTACTTCGATGAAGTGGATGCGCAACTGAGGTAGCCATGACGTTCAGGCATCGTGCGATTCTGCTGCTCACGTGCGCGCTGGCCTCTGCTCCTGCGGCCGCGGCGCCCGGGCCCTCCTCCGCACGCACGCTCTACACCCGTGCGCTCGAGCGCGAGCACGCCATTCGGTCGAGCGATCCGCCGGCGGCGGCCGACGACATTCGCAAGGCGATTGCGGCATACGAATCGGTGGTGCGCAGGTTCCCGTCGAGCGGCTACTGCGACAACGCGCTGTGGCAGGCGGCGAACCTGGCGCTGCTCGTCGGCCAGCAGTACGGCGACGACGCGGACAAGCAGACCGCCGTGCGCCTGCTGACGCAGCTCAAGACGGAGTATCCGGCCAGCTCGCTCGTCGCGCGCGCCGACGAGTTGATTCGTGGGCTCGCTGCACCGCCGTCACCTGTGGCGACGACGGGCGCACCTGCCGCCGCCGCTTCGCCCTCCCCCGCGCGATCACCGGCTTCGACCGCGGCGTCGATTGCCACCATTCGGGACATCAAGCGCACGCCGATTCCGGAAGGCACGCGGGTCATCATCGAGATGGACAACGAGACGTCATTCCGTGCGGAGCGGCTGGAAAACCCCCGTCGCGTGTTCTTCGATCTGAAGGGAACGCGCGCCGTGCCTTCGCTCGTGGACAAGACGTTGAAGTTCGATTCGAGCCCCGTTCGCGAGATTCGGCTGGGGCGCCACCCTCAATCGATCACGCGCATTGTCTTCGACATGGAAGGAGTCGACGACTACAGCGTCTTCACCCTCTACACACCGTACCGGCTCGTCGTGGACTTCAAGACTCCGACCGCGGCGGCGGGAGCGCCTGCGGCGCCGCCCGCTGCGACTCCCGTCGTGAGCGCCGTGGTTTCCCTTCCCGCCGCGTCTGTCGTCCCGACGCCGCCGCCGATCAAGATCGCGACCGACGATCCACCGCCGGCGCAGCGCGACGCACGTCCGGCAGCGGTGGGCGTCGTGCCCCCGACGGCGAACTCGGACGGAAAGTTCTCGCTCTCGAGACAACTCGGCCTCGGGGTGTCGCGGATCGTCATCGACGCCGGCCATGGCGGGCACGATCCCGGTGCACAGTCGAACGGCGTCAACGAAGCGGAGCTGACGCTCGACGTCGCGCTGCGGCTCGGAAAGCTCCTGGAGAAGCAGCCGGGCGTCGAGGTCGTGCTGACGCGCGATACGGACGTCTTCGTGCCGCTCGAAGAGCGCACCGCGATTGCCAACCGCGAAGGAGCGGACCTGTTCCTGTCCATACACGCGAACGCGAGTCGAAGTCCCCGCGCGCGGGGCGTGGAAACCTACTTCCTGAACTTCGCGACCAACCCCGATGCCGAAGCCGTCGCCGCACGCGAGAACTCCGCGTCCGGGCGCGCGATGCACAGCCTGCCGGACATCGTCAAAGCCATTGCCCTGAACAACAAAATCGACGAGTCGCGTGACTTTGCGGAAATGGTGCAGCACTCGATGGTGCGGCGCCTCTCTGCGCGCAACGCCCAGCTGAAAGATCTCGGCGTGAAACAGGCGCCCTTCGTGGTCTTGATTGGCGCCGCGATGCCGAGCGTCCTGGCGGAGATCTCGTTCGTGACCCACCGGCAGGAAGGGCAGCTGCTGAAAACGCCCGCCTACCGGCAGCTCATCGCCGAGGCGCTGTTTGATGCCGTGCAGAAGTATCAGCAGTCGCTCAAGAAGCCGCGCGTCGGCGTCGTCGGCCTGGGCCAGCGATAGGGGTCAGACCGGGGTCAGACCACGATCAGACCGGGGTCAGACCACCTTGGGCTCTGTTGGTGGTCTGACCCCGGTCTGACCCTGG
>JBKPTT010000212.1:0-13010 GCA_046735635.1 Acidobacteriota bacterium
CCACTGCGCGACGACTTGCGCGATCCACCGGAGGATTTGCGCGAGCCGCCGGCCGACTTGCGCGAGCCGCTTCGAGATCCACCGCTCGAGGATTTGCGCGAGCCACCGCGCGACGAGCGTCCGCGGCCGCCCGTTTCATCATCCATCCCGCTGTCACCTGCCATGTCGCCGCCACCGGCGCCGCCGGCGTTCAGATCGTCGTCCTGCATGTCGTCGTTATCGCCTGCCATGCTATGGGTTACCTCCAGAGCCGTGTGTCGCAACATCCGTGCCCTCGACGCAGATTCTTTGTGCTGGGATGGAACCGTTCACGCGCCAGCACGTAATACGAATTCATTCGTAGATCTCACGCGGGAGCATCGATGCGAGACGCAATCGTCCAGGACATCCGTTACGCGCTTCGGGTACTCCGGCACAGCCCGCTCTTCACGGCCACAGCGGCGTTGTCGCTGGCAATCGGGATCGGCGCGAGCACGACGATCTTTTCCGTCGCGAACGCCCTGTTGTTGCGTCCGCTGCCGGGGCTCACGCGGGCGCACCGGCTCGTCGATATCGGGCGCACGCAGGACGGGCACGGGTTCGATACCGTCTCCTTCCCGAACTATCGCGATTTGCGCGAACGATCCACCACGATCGAGGACATCTACGCGTATCGCGTGGAGCCCGAGCCGATGAGCCTTTCAATCGACGCCAACGCCGAACGTGTCTATGGCGCGGTCGTGACTGCGAACTACTTCACGGTTCTCGGCGTCAAACCCGCCCTTGGCCGGCTGTTGCAGGATGCCGACGATGGTCCGGACGCTCCCGCGCTCGTCGTGCTCAGCTACCCGATGTGGACGCGGAGATTTGCCAGCGATCGCGCGATTGCCGGCCGAACAATCACCATCAACAATCACCCGTTCATGGTGGCGGGTGTCGCCCCACAAGGGTTCCAAGGCACCACGATCCTCAAGCCGGATCTGTGGGTGCCGATGTCGGCAATGGCATCAGCCGTCCCCCGTATGGACACGCAGATTTTCAAGCAGCGCATCTCGGTCTGGCTCGCGATGGGCGGGCGGCTGAAGGATGGCGTGTCGATCCGACAGGCGGACGCGGAGGCGAAGACGATCGGCGCCGCGCTGCTGCAGGCATATCCGAACGAGAATCGCGGCAAGAACTTCACCGTCCGACCGTCGTCTTTGGTGCCCGGGCAGGTGACGCCGATCACTGCGTTCATGGGCCTCCTCATGACGATCGTCGGACTCGTGCTGCTCATCGCGTGCGTGAATCTGGCGGGTATGCTGCTGGCGCGCGGTGTCGTACGCCGGCGCGAATTCGCCGTCCGCGCAGCGATCGGCGCCGGACGCATGCGCCTCGCCCAACAGCTATTGATCGAAACATCGATCCTGTTCGCCGTGGCCGGACTGTTGGGCATCCTGCTCACGAACTGGCTTGCCGCGCTCCTGGTCGCGATCGTTCCGAAGATACCGCTGCCTATCGGCCTCGAAATCCACATCGACTGGCGCGTCGCCGTGTTTGCGGCCGCGCTCACGCTCGTGGCCACAGTTCTGTCGGGCCTGCCTCCCGCGCTGCAGGCGACGCGACCGGATCTCGTGCCCGCGCTCAAATCGGAAGGATTCGATTCCGGATCGGGCTCGAGGCTCCGGCTTCGCAACCTGTTCGTCATCGGCCAGGTGACGATGTCGATCATGCTCGTCGTCATCGCCGGCCTGTTCCTGCGCGCGCTGCAGCATGCGGCGGACGTTCAGCCCGGGTTCGACGAACGCAACGTCGACGTCGTGCAGCTCGACTTGTCGCTCGGCGGTTACAAAGAGGCGACCGCCCGCGCATTCGTGCACGACCTCCTCGATCGCACTCGCGCGCTGCCAGGCGTCGAATCCGCGACTCTTGGGGTGGATCTGCCGCTCGACGGTGGACGCATGGGCTTCGGACGAATCAGCGTGCCAGGCAAGAAACCGGCGCAGGGGGACGCCTTTCCCGCCGACTGGAACGTCGTGGAGCCTGACTTCTTCAAGACGATGAAGCTGCCGCTGTTGAGAGGGCGAGACTTCACCGATGCCGACACGGCGGCCTCGCAGCCCGTCGCGATCGTCAACGAGGCGCTCGCGAATGCGATTTGGCCGGGAGAGGATCCAATCGGCAAACAGGTCACCGTGGATGGGGATGGACGTCCGCAACAGGTCACGATCGTCGGCGTCGCCTTCAACGCGCGGTTGATTTGGCTGACCGGGAAGGTCGAGTCCTACATCTACGTTCCGTTCGGCCAGCGGTATCTCTCGCGCGTGTCGCTGCTCGTCCGCACCACTGGACACAGTGCGATCCCCGACGTGCGACAGCTGATGCGTTCGCTGAATCCGAATCTCCCGGTCACCGAGGCGATGCCGCTCAGCAATGTGACGGCAATCGGCTTGGTCCCCCAGCGGGTCGCGGCGTCGGTCGCGGGCACGCTGGGGCTGGTCGGCCTCCTGCTCGCCGCGATCGGGATCTACGGTGTGACCGCCTACGCGGTCAGCCGCCGAACGCGCGAGATCGGCATCCGCATCGCGCTCGGTGCCGACGAGCGCGCGGTGATGCGGCTGATCCTGCGTCAGGGGCTCACGCTGGCGGGCATCGGCGTGACGGTGGGCCTTGCCATCGCCGCCGCGGGCTCAAAGCTGCTCGAGAGCCTGCTGTTCGGTGTCCGCGGGCCAGACCCGGTGACGTTTGCCGGAGCGTGCGTCCTGTTCACGGTCGTCACGCTGATCGCCACCTACGTGCCCGCGCGCCGGGCGTTGGCGGTGGATCCGGTGGGGGCCCTCAGAGCGGAGTGAATGGAGGAGGACGAAGGTCAATCCCTAATCGGATCCGGGAATCCCGGATCTCCGAATCCGCGAATCCCGGGAACCGTCGGATCCCGGATCCCGGATCCCGCATCCCGGTCAGCGGTTCGTTGAGGAACCTCACAATCGGCATCAACGCGCGGAAGGTCCGGACGACGGTTGGATAGAACGCGTCGCTGACGGCGAATTCGGCCGGGAACTCGCGACCGGCGACGAAACGGGTGAATTTCAGGTACTCCGCCGCGGGGTGGTCTCGGTTAAAACCGCGGGGAACGCGCGTCAGGCGATCCCCTTCCAACGAACCCAGGCACCGCTTGAACGCCGCCGCACGGCGCAGCCGGTCGATTTCCGGGTACGTCTCGGCAATATGTTCGCGCACGCGGTGCAGTTGGAGCGGCTGCGGCCTCCACAGGCCGCCACCGACCCACGTCCAGCCGGCCGCTACTTCCAGATAGAGACCCGCGCTTTCGTGCCTCCGCAACCCGCGCCATGGAAACCCCGCCGCGATGTGGGTCTTCAGCGGCGTCTTGTTGTCGCCGAAGCGCGTGTCGCGGTAGATGCGGTACAGCGACGGCTTCGGCGCCGCCACCAACTCCGGCGCGAACGCGCGGAAATCGCGCGCGAGCTGCTCGACGAGTGCGATCATCGGCGCGCGGACGACGGCCTCGAAGCGATCCCGCCGCGCTCGGAACCACTCGCGATCGTTGTTGCGTTTCAGCGCGCGCAGGAAGCGCAAGGAGTCGATCGTGAACGGCGAAGTCAGCGCGCCACCTCCACGAGCGCGACCTTGTTCACGCCGCTTTCCGCAATGACCAGGTTGCCGTCTTTGGTTGGCATCATGTTGCGCACGACGCCGCCGCCAGAGGGAATCGTCCAGGTCTGAAACTTCTCCGTTTTCGGATCGAAGCGCACGATCGTGTTGGGGCGGACGAACGATTCGCTGTACCAGATGATGTCGTTGTAGGCGGTGATGCCGTAGGGCTGCGATTGGGGTCCGCCCGGAGATTGCCATTCTTTCGTCTGCCCGGTCTTCGGGTCGAACCGGCCCAGGAATCCGCGCGAATAATCCGCGTACCACAACACATCGTCGCTCGTGATTGCGACGCGGCGCGGCCGCGTTCCCTCGTTCGGCAGCACGTATTCCTTGATGGCCATCGTGTCGGGATCGATGCTGGCGATCTTGTTCGTGCCGAACTCGACAAAGAACGGCACGCCCTTCGAGCTGATCACGATGCCATACGGGTTCGACCGAGGCGTCGGAGACTGCACCATCTTGACTTCGCCGGTCTTCGGATCGATCCGGCCCACCATGTTCGCGCCCTGCGCGGTGAACCAGAGAATGCCCTTCTGGTCGAAGATCGGCGTATGGGGATCGCGCGCGCCCTCGGTCTTGTACTGCGTGACCTCGCCCGTCTTCGGATTGAGCTTGCCGACGTAACCTCCGGAGTTGGCCGTGAACCAGATGTTCCCGTCCTTGTCGCCCGTGAGTCCGTGCGGACCTGATTGCTCGGGCAGCGGGTATTCCTTGAACTCGCCTGTCTTCATGTCGACACGTCCGAGACGATTCGCGAACTGGCCGGTGTACCACAGCGTGCCATCCGGCATCGCCAGCGGATCGTGCGGACGCGAGCCGAGCGTCGGCACCTGCCACTCCTTGAACGTCACCTTCGCCGGCCCGGGAACGATCACCGCGGCGGGCCGTGGCTTCTCCGGGAAATGCGCGGCCAGATAATCCGCCATCGCCGCGCGTTGCTGATCCGGCAGAGCGATCATCGTTTTGGTGAGCGTGATCCAGCCGTCGCGCGTGTAGCCCCCCGAGCTCACGATGTTGCCGAGCGAATGGCAGGTCTGGCAGTAGGTCTCGATGGCCTCCTTTCCGGGACCGTCCGGCAGGTTCACCGGAGGTCCGCCACGCCCGCCGCGTCCCTGCCCCGCAAGCGGCAGCACCGCACAGAAAACGCCTGCCCCGATCATCAGCTGAAGGCGCCTATTTGCCAGCATGAGTCTTGTTCTCCTCGTGCATGTATTGCCGAATCATCGCATCGAACGTCTCGTCGGCAAGAAACCCGAGCGCGCGCGCCCGCGCGTCGTCGATCGCGCCCGGCCAGCCGTTCATCATGCGGTCGATGCGCGCGTCCTGCTTCCAGCGCACCCGCGCCGCAGCCTCTGGTCCCGCGACGCGCTCGAGCGCGGCGGCCATCTCGCGCACCGTCACCGAGATACCCGGAACGTTGATCGCTCTCCGGATTCCGATCGCGTCCGAATCCATATCGTGCGCGTGCATGAGCGCCGCGACGGCTGTTCCGGGCGACGCGAGCCACACTCGCGTATCGGGACTGACTGGGCAAATCGCCTCCTCACCATTCAGCGGCTCGCGGACGATGCCGCTCGCAAAGGACGAAGCCGCGGCGTTGGGCCTGCCTGGCCGCACGCTGATCGTCGGCAGCCGGAGCGCGCGGCCGTCGACAAAGCCCTTTCGCGAATAATCGGTGATCAGGAGCTCGCCGATCGCCTTCTGAACACCATACGACGTCTGCGGGTTCAGCGCCGTCTCTTCACGCGGGACGGGCGGGAGAGCGCCGCCGTACACCGCGATCGAGCTCGTGAATACGACGCGCGGCCGCTGACGTCCAGCACGGCAGACCTCGAGCAATGCCCGAGTAGCGTCGACGTTGACCCGCATCCCGAGGTCGAAATCCGCTTCCGCCATCCCGCTCACGACAGCCGCGAGATGAAAGACAGAGGACGTCTTCGAGTCGATGGTGTCCTGGAGCAGTGCAGCACTCGCGATATCGCCGGTGAGGCAGCGCACGCGATGGTCGTCGAATCCCGGCGGATCGATGACGTCGAGAAGGACGATTTCGTCAATCGCCTGCTGGCGCCCTTCTGTATCCGCAAGGGTGCCGCGGTGCAGCAGCGCGCGCGCGAGGCGACTGCCGAGAAAGCCGGCTCCGCCGGTGATCACGACTTTCATGAACACCGATTGTATAGAATCGCCGAACGCGAACGGAATGGAGCGAACAGCGAAGCGCGAGCGTAATGGAGTGAGCCAGGGTGCTGGGAACCCCGCCGATAAAACAATGGAAGCCGCAGCCTACCGTAAAGTCACCTGGCGCCTGCTCCCCTTCCTGATGCTCTGCTACATCGTCGCGTACCTCGATCGCGTGAACGTCGGGTTCGCGCGGCTGCAGATGCTTGGCGACCTCGGGTTCAGCGAGACGGTCTACGGGCTCGGCGCCGGCATGTTTTTCATCGGCTACTTCACGTTCGAGGTGCCGAGCAACATCATCCTGCATCGCATCGGCGCGCGCACGTGGATCGCCCGGATCATGATCACATGGGGCCTGGTCTCGGCGTTGTTCATGTTCATCAAGACGCCGTTTTCTTTCTATGCGCTGCGGTTCGTGCTCGGCGTCGCCGAGGCCGGATTCTTTCCAGGGATCATCCTCTATCTCACGTACTGGTTTCCAAGCGATCGGCGCGGCCGGATGATCTCGTTGTTCATGATGGCGATTCCGCTCTCCGGCATCGTCGGCGGGCCCCTGTCGGGCTGGATCATGTCGACGTTCGCGGGCGTCTGGGGACTCGCGGGCTGGCAGTGGCTGTTCCTGCTCGAAGCCGCTCCGGCCATTGTGGTCGGCGTCATCGTGCTCGCCTATCTGGATAACGGCATCCGCGCGGCAGGATGGCTGACCGACGACGAGAAGACGCTCCTCGAGGGTCGCCTCGCAGCCGATACCGCGCACATCGAACCGCACGGGTCGCTCGGCGCCGTGTTGGCCGACACTCGGGTCGCGCTGATGTGCGCGATCTACTTCACTATCGTCATGGGCCAGTACGGCTTGACGTTCTGGATGCCCACTTTGATTCAGGCGGCGGGCGTCACAGGCACGTTGAAGATCGGACTGTTCACGGCCATTCCCTACGGCGCGGGTGCGCTTGCCATGATCTTCTTCGGCCGCAGCGCCGACCGTCGGCGCGAGCGGCGCTGGCATGCGTCGGGCGCGATGCTCATTGGAGCCGTAGGGATGACGCTGAGCGCCCTCGCCGGCACGCACACCGCGCTCGCAATTCTCTTCCTGACGATCGCGTCGACAGGAGTGTTCAGCTGCGGGCCGCTCTTCTGGAGCTTGCCGACGGCCTTCCTCGGCGGCGCCGCGGCCGCAGCGGGCATCGCAGCGATCAATTCGATTGGCAACCTTGCGGGTTTCGTGAGTCCTTATGTTGTTGGCTGGCTGAAGGACGCGACCCAGAGCACGCAAGCAGGGATGTTTGCGGTCTCAGCGGTACTGGCAGCCGGAGCAGCCATCATTCTGCTGTTCGTGCCGGCGCGGCTGGTGAATCGATAGCAGCGGCCACGAACGCTGCACCGGGCCAAGGCCAGCTTCGCGTAGAGAAGCGAAGTAGCGAAGCAACGAAGACAATCAAATAGTCTTCGTATCTTCGCATCTTCGTATCTCGCCCTGTGGGCGTCGGCGCGTTCGCCGTGACAGTGGGAACTGCTTGTGCTCAGCTCGCGTACAGCGTCAGTCCCCCATCCACGCGAATCACCTGGCCGTGGATGAACTTCGCGGCGGGCGAGCATAGGAACGCAACGGCGTTCGCCTGGTCGCGCGGCGAGGCGTAGCGATCGAATGTGCCGTCCTCGACCAGCAGCTTCGGGTCGATCTCGCGCGTCACCAGAAATCGTCCCGTGGCCGTCGGGCCCGGGCTTACGCAGTTCACGCGCACGAAATGGGGCTTCGTCTCGTAGGCAAGACATCGCGTGTAATGGACGATGGCCGCTTTGATGCTCGAGTATGCGACCTCGGGCGAGACGCCGAAGTGGCCGGCGGCGGAGGCGATGTTGACGACCGATCCGCGACGCCGCTCGACCATTCCGCGCACGACCGCCTGTGACATCAGCATCGTTCCAACGAAATTGCGATCGACGATGGCGCGAATGTCTTCAATCTTGATGTGGAGCGCATCGTTGGGGTTCGGCTTGCCGCCCCGCGCACCGATGTCGCCTCCCGCGGCGTTCACGAGAATGGTGAGCGGACCGAGCTTTGATTCCACTTCCTGCGCCATTTCGAACACGCGCGTGGCATCCGCGATGTCGCCGGTCACTCCGATCGCGCGCGTGCCATGCTTCGCCACGTCGGCCACCGACGCGTCGAGATTCACGAACTCGCCGAATTCCGCGCAACACTCGTGGTCGCGATCGTGAATGGCCACGTCGGCGCCAAGCTCCGCCAGCCGGCCGGCAATGGCGTGTCCCAATCCGCGTCCGGAGCCGGTGACCAGCGCGATTTCCCCCTTCAACGAAAAATCCTTGTCGGTCATTCGTCCTCTCTGATGTGCCGGGGTCTGAAGACCCCGGCCTACGCACCCGGTTGGCGGGCCTGAAGGCCCGCCCTACATCCAACCGAGCGCTCTGAGGTTCTCGACGCTCCTTGCGAGCTGCACACGTTCGTACGCCGCTATCACGTGTGGTGGTTCACCCTTCTCCCATGGCGTGCGATGGTCTGCATTATCTTCGAGTCGCGCCGATTCGAGACGTTTCCGTGCGCGGGCGAGCTCCTCGGGGTCGCGTGGAGGGTAGCCGCTCCACCATTCCGGCGTGGAGATGCGGATATGACGCGCGTCGAGCGCGGCAATTTCGATCGACGCCGTCATCGGAGTGCCGGCAGCCAGCCGCGACACGATTTCCTGGAACGGAACGCAGCCGTCGCCGGTCGGGCACCGGATCAGCCGATATCCCTCGGGCGTGAACTGCGCGACGTAATCTTTCAAATGCAGATGTCGGATGCGGTGCGCGGCGCGATCCACGAAGCCGATGGGATCTTCGCCGACAGCGAATGGATTTCCGGTGTCCAGCGTGATTCCGACATTGTCGCCGGCCTCTTCGGCGAGCGCAACGAGCTCGTCGCTCGTCAGGTCCTGATGATTCTCGATCGCGATTGTCAGGCCCGCATCGCCAGCCCGCGGCGCATCCCGCCGGATGACAGCGCGCGCGTGGTTCATCATCGCCGTCCAGCGCGGCCCGAGTGCCGCACGGGCGCCCTCGAGCACTGGTGTGAGGTGCATCCGCAGGGTACACGCACCAAGGGCTGACGCGCATTGAATCGCGCGCGCAAGCGTCTCGTCGGGTTCCTGCTGTAGCCAATAGCTGACGATGCATGGAAGATCGGAGAGACGTTCACTCAGGACGCGAAGCTCCCGATCGCCGAGAGGAAACAACCAACGCCAATCGAGCTCGATGCAAGCGGCGTCAATGCCGCGCGCGATGCCGATAAAACCCTCGAGGCCTACCGCCTCGGGATTCGCTCTGCCAGTGCCAATCCCCTGGAGTCCAACGGTATAGGCGAGTCCGTACGGATTGAGCCCGACCTGCGGCATCAGCAGGGCGTGACGCTGCGGCGGCGGCAGGCGAAGCCGCGGGCTGCAACATTTCCGGGCCGGCTCATAGCCGCCTCAGTAAAGATAGAACGCCCACAACGTGTCGCCAGTGCCCACGATCAAATACTGCCGCCCGTCGAGCATGTAGGTCTGCGGAGGATTCGTCACGCCCCCGACGCGCGAGTGCCACAGCGCTTTCCCGGTCAGAGCATCGTGGGCGATGACGCTCGCCGCGCCGTCGCCGGCGAACACGAGCTTGCCCGCCGTGGTCAGCACGCCTCCTCCGCCGCCGTTGTTGCTCGCGTACTTGTAGCGCCACGCCGCCGCGCCTGTCCGGTAGTCCAGCGCGGTGAGATAGGACCCGGCCGATCCGATCGTCGCCGACTCAATCCCTCCCAGCCCCATCGAACCACGCGGATCGAGATCGACGAGATAGAAGATCGAGTACCCGTTCCTTTCGGGCACATAGAACAGACCGGTTAGCGGATTGAAGGCGGGCGGCTCCCAGTTGACGGTTCCACCCGCGGTCGGTGAAACGAGCGATCCGCCGACCGACGCGTCCTTCTCCTCGTTGCGCATCGGCCGGCCTTTTTCGTCGAGGTGCTTCACCCAGTTCGTCGCCGATCCGTACTTGGTGGTAAGCAGGTGCTCGCCCGTCGTGCGATCGATGACGAAGAAGTAGCCATTTCGAGCTGCCGTCATGACCATCTTCCGCATCCGGCCCTTGAACGGCGCGTCGACGAGCACCGGCGTCTGCGCCGAATCCCAGTCGTGCATGTCGTGCGGCGCCGTCTGGTAGTACCACGCCATCTTCCCCGTATCGACGTTGACGGCAACCAGCGATCCGGTGAACAGGTTGTCCCCGGTGCCGCGGCCCTGCGTGTACGCAGGCGTCGGGTTTCCCGTGCCGAAGATGTAGAGATGGGTATCGGGATCGTAGGCGCCCGGCAGCCACGGCTGCGCGCCTCCATGACGTGCCGCATCGAGACTCGGCCAGGTTTCGATCCCGGGATCCCCGGGGTTCATTGGAACGGTGTAGAGCTTCCACTGCAGATCGCCCGTCTCGGGATCGAACGACTGGAGAAAACCCGGCATGTCGAGGTCGTTCCCGGTGCCGACGATGACGTGATTGCCGACGATGATGGGCGCCATGGTGGAGAAGTACTGCTGGCTGAAGTCCGCAATCACCTTGTGCCAGCGCTCTTTGCCCGTTTTTGCCTCGAGCGACACGAGGTAGTTGTCGGGCGTCTCCATGTAGAGGTAGTCGTTCCACATGCCAAAGCCGCGCGTGGCTATGTGCGTGCCGCCTCGCGTCTTCCAGAAGTAGTGCCACAGCTCGCGTCCGTCGTGCGCGTCGATGGCCCAGGCGTTGTCCGGCGAGGTGAGGTACAGCGTGCCATCGACCATCAGCAGCGAGGCTTTGATCACGACGTCGGTGCCGACGGGATAATCGCCGGGCCCTTCACCGCCAACAATCAGCCCGCGGCCAGCGCCGCCGGTCAACGATCCACCCGTGAATCGCGCGTACCAGGCGAGCGTGAGGTTCTTCACGGTGGTCTGGTTGATCTGCGTCAGCTGGCTGAAGCGCTTTCCGGTGTAATCGCCGTTGTAGGTCGGCCAGATCTCCGCCAGCGGCTTCATCAGCTCCTTGGGATCGATGCCTTTGCCCTGCGCCAGCACCACGATGGGCGAGGCAAAGAGCGCCAATGCGACGAGAGTCTTTTTCAACGTCATTTGAGTGTCGCGAGATATGCCGTTACATCGTGCATGTCTTTGTCGGACATCGTCCCGAGGAGCAGACGGTGCGCGTCCAGCGGATCGGTGATGTCGATCTTGATGCGGGGATCGTCGCGGCGAACGGTTCGTAACGTGCCATCCGCCTGTCGTACCGTGACAAGGAAGTTGTCCATGCGCGCGATCATTCCCTGCACCCGATCGCCGGCCGGAAGCACGATCGACGCCGTAGGGACCTTCGCCTCCATCGATCCCGCGCCGCGACCGCGGCGGCCGCCGGGCCCGAACGTGCCACCCGACACCCACAGATTCTGCAACGCCTTTCCGTCGGTCGCACGGCTGCCGACACCCTGCAAATCGCCAGTCGGCGAATGGCACGACGCGCACTTAGCGTTGAAGTACGCCTGCCCGGCCCTCGCGTCGCCGACAATCGCGTTCGGAACTGGCGCCGCGCTCGGCGGCGGGGCACCCTGCCGCTGCGCAGTCGCCAGCACGCTATGGATGTATTCCGCGATCGCGATGATGTCATCGTCCTGAAGCGGCAGGGCTGGCATGCCGCGCTCTGCGCGAGCGCCGTGCACGATCGGAATGATCTGTTCACCACGCTGATCCACGAGCACGACCTGCGACCGAAGAAGGTTCGGTCCGCCGGTCACGCCGCCTCTCAGATCGTTGCCGTGGCACGCAACGCAGTTCACGGTGAAGAGCTGCTTCCCGCGCTCGATCAAGACGGGGTCTCCAGGCGGACGCTGCTGCGCCGGAAAGACGGGCGGCTCGCGCGGCGGCGGCTGCTGCTGCACGGCGGCCGGTGGTTGCTGCCGAGGACCCTCGGCAGCCGCATGGGCCACGACGCCGGTCGCGCCACCGAGCGCCACCACGACAATCACCCTGGAAATGTTCATCGATTCACCTCGAAGCGTCGAACGGAATGGTGATAATAACTTCCGCCTGAAGGCGGACGCTACAGCCTTCTTCGGTTGCAGCAGACGCCATCCACTCGAGGTGAATACATGCGCTTTTCAATCTGTTCTCTTATCGTACTCGTCACCGCAGTCGTCACCGCCGCGCCGGCCGGCAAAGCCGCGCAGCAGCCCGCCGGGCGTCCGCTTCGCGTCATCGCGTTTGGCGCGCATCCCGACGATGCGGAGCTGAAGTTTGCCGGAACGGCGACGCTGATGGCGGCGGCCGGCGCCAAGGTGAAGCTCGTCGCGCTGACCAACGGGGACGTCGGCCACTTTTCTCAGGCCGGCGGTCCGCTTGCGCAGCGGCGCAAGGCGGAGGTCGAAGCGTGTCACAAGATGCTCGGCGTCGACACCGAGGTGCTCGACATCCACGACGGCGAGCTCATGCCGGATCTGGAGACGCGCAAGAAGGTTGCGAATCTGATTCGCGATTGGCAGGCCGACATCGTGCTGTCACACCGGCCCTGGGACTACCACCCGGATCATCGCGCGGTCGGCAAGCTTGCCGAAGACGCCGCCGTCGTCGTGGCCGCTCCGTACTTCGCGCCCTACACTCCGCCGACCAACGGCAATCCGATCTTCCTGTTCTATTCCGACAATTTCAAGAAGCCGTATCCCTTCGATCCGATTCTGGCCGTGGGCTTCGACGAGGTCGCGCAGAAGAAATGGGATTGCATCTCTGCGCTGCCGTCGCAGTTCGGCGACGCGGACTCCTGGCAGGCGCGCTACGGCCGCAACGTGCCAACCGACGAAGCGGGGCGGAAGGCGTATCTGATTGAAGGCGTCAAACAGCGAAGCGCGGACGTCGCGAATCAGTATCGCAATTTGCTGGTGCAGTTGTACGGCGAGCAGAAGGGCCGAGCGGTCAAGTACGCCGAAGCGTTCGAGCTGAATCAGTACGGCGCGAGCGCAACGCAGGATCAGTTGAAGGGGATGTTCCCGACGTTCAAGTAATCCGGGATCCGGGATCCGGGCGCGCTACTACTGATCGCAGATCTCGATCGCCTTCTCCAATTCGGCGATCGGATCGTGCCCCTGCGTCGGCGTGTATTCGTGCGAGACGAACCCGGTGTACCCGAGATCGGCAATCGCTTTCATGATGAAGCGGTAGTTG
>JBKPTT010000213.1:0-19564 GCA_046735635.1 Acidobacteriota bacterium
GCTACAAGACCGCCAACATATCGGTCGGCGACGAATGGATGCTCCTCGAATTCGGGAGCACGGTGCGCGAGGGTGTGCCCAACTACAAGTTGACGCGAGACATGTTGTCGCTTGAAACTCCCGACGGCACGAAAGTGCCGCTGCCGACCGTCGAGGAGTACCGCAAGGCGAACCTCACGGCTCTGAATCACCGGGCAAACGTAGCCCGCGACTCAATCAACTACTTCCCGCCCATGGCAACACAGGCGTGCCGTGTCGGCTTCTTCAGCGACGTGGACAGCCGGGCCGTCGCGTGGGATCAGGTCGAGTTGAGCCAGAACCGCGCGTGTCTGGGGCGCATCTTCTTCAAGGTGCCAGGCGGGATCAAGTATGGCCAGCACTGGCTCGACGTGCAGTTCGCCAAAACCCTCGTGCGCGTTCCGTTCCGCATTCTGACCAAAGACGAAGAAAAGATGTTGTCGAAGAACTACAGCGACATCAGAAAACAAGTGAAGGAAGCGTTCGCGCCACCCAAAAAGAAGAAGTAGCCGTTGGAATGATCCTCGCAAGAGAAGCGGGCCGATATGGAGCTGGCCCGCGCGGTGCGATCGCCGTTTGAAGTACCTCATCCAGCACGCGGATGGCTCGAAGTGCTGGCGCGATGGGGCTTCACGGCCAATGGCATCGTTTACCTGCTGGTGGGCGGACTTGCCGTCAGGTGGGCCATCGGGGAAGGCGGGAGGATAACCGACCCAGAAGGCGCGTTCATCACGCTGCGGCGCCAGTTCGGCAGCGTGGCGCTCGTCGCGCTGATCCCCGGATTCTTCAGTTACGCGCTCTGGCGGGTACTTGCGGCAATCTACGACGGCGAACACGATGGCAGCAGCGCCGCTGGCATTGCGAACCGTATCTTCGGCGTGATCAAGGCCATGTTGTACGTCGCACTCGGCCTCGACGCGTGGCGGCTCGCGACCGGCGGCCGGGGCGGCTCACAAACGTGGGCGGCCAATCTCGCATCGAGCAGCGCCGGGCCGGTGATCTTTTTTGCACTCGGCGCCGGTCTGTTGCTGTTCGCATGCTTTGAAATGTACCGAGCCTACAAAGCGCAGCTCAGTAAAGGGCTCAGCGTCTCGGCCATCTCGGCTCGCGCTCGACATTGGATCATAGGGATCAGCAGGTTCGGAATCGGCGCTCGCGCAATGGTGATCGGCGCCTTCGGCTGGCTGGTCATCCGCGCGGTACTCGCCGGACAGGCGGGACGAACGCCTCGACCAACCGAAACAATCCACACGGCGGCTCAGTCGCAGCCGCTGCTCTACATCGTGCTCGGCGCCGGACTCATCGCCTACGGGGCCTACCTCATTGTCTTGGCGAAATACAGGCGTGTAGAAACGTAGGCAGGGTCTGAAGACCCTGCCCCACCTTTCCCCCGGCAGGGCGCGGTCTGAAGACGCGCCGCACCTTTCCCTTGGGTAGAGCGGGGTTTTCAGACCCCGCTCCCAATCTATCTCTGTTCCAGGGGAATGAAAGTCTGGGGATACTGCGGGCCGATGTATTCGGTTCGGGGACGAATGAGCCTGTTGTTGGCGTACTGCTCCAGGCAGTGCGCGGTCCATCCCGACACACGGCTGACGGCGAAAATCGGCGTGAACAAATCGATCGGAATCCCGAGCGTGTAGTAGGTCGACGCGGAGTAGAAATCGACGTTCGGGTTCAACTTCTTCTCGCTTTTGACCAGATTCTCGATCCGCTGAGACATCTCGAACCACCGCGTGTTGCCGGCACGCTCGCCCAGTTCCTTGGACATGCGCCGCAGGTGCGTGGCTCGCGGATCTTCGGTTCGGTACACGCGATGTCCGAATCCTGGAATCTTCACCTTTCTCGCCAGCTTCGCTCTGATCGCGTCGTCGATGCGCTCTGGTGGAGCGTCCGGGCCGATGTCGATCAGCAGGCGCATCACGTCTGCGTTCGCGCCGCCGTGGAGCGGTCCCTTCAACGTCGCGATCGCCGCCACGATTGCTGAGTACACGTCGGTCAGCGTCGCGGCGGCAACCCGCGCCGCGAAGGTCGAGGCGTTCAATTCGTGATCCGCGTGAAGCACCAGCGCGACGTCGAACGCGTGAGTCGACAACGCGTTCGGGCGCGTGCCCGTCAGCATGTAGAGAAAATTTGCCGCATGCCCGAGCGCCGGATCAGGAGCGATCGGACCGCCCCCCGCCAACAGCCGGCCGTACGTCGCCACGATGCTGCCAAGCTGCGCTGTCAGACGGATGGCCTTTCGGTAATTCGCGGGCTGCGAGTTGTCGCTGCCGTCGTGATCGTATTGTCCGAGCGCCGAGGTGAGCGTGCGCAGCGCGTCCATGCCGTCTGAGTGCGGCAGCTGGTTCATCAGACGAAGAATGGGTTCGGGAACCGCGCGCGCACCCGCGAGCTGAGACTTCAGATCGCCGAGCTCGCCGCGGTTCGGCAACCGCCCGTGCCAGAGGAGATAGCAGACCTCCTCGAAGGACGCGCCGTGTGCGAGATCGTGAATGTCGTAGCCGTAATACGCGAGAACGCCGCGGTCGCCGTCCAGGTAGCAAATCGCGGAGGACGCCGCGACGATGTCTTCGAGCCCAGCCTTCGCTCTCGCAGCTTCGGTCGTCATTTCGCCGCTTCGGGCGCCTTCAGCATCACGGTTTCACCAGTGTACTGCTGCAGGATCGACAGAAGTCCCGTGTAGAGGAATCCGATCTGGAACAGCATCAGGAACGGGAGCGTCGCGTAGATCTGATTGACGAGCGCGTAAAAGACGGTGAAGGTGAAGTACAGCCCGAGCGCAAGCTCGATCAGCGGCTGCACGCCAACGGCCTGGTGGTACTTCTTGCCGACCCATTCGTCGCTGTCCTGCTCGATTCCGTACTTCGGCGTCCTCTCGAACTCGCTCTGCTTGTTGAAGATCGCCTCGAGCACCGCACGAGTGTTGTTCACGCAGAGTCCGATGCCGATCGACATCAGGAACGGCAGGTATTTCATCCGCTGACGCCAGTCGAGATAGAGCTCGCGCTGCGCCTTGACGTAAAAGACCCCGATCGACAACGTGGCCGCGCAGAACACCGGGACGTCGATGAGCAGCATCTCCGTCCATCCCATGTTGTAGCGGACCCACATCGCCGGGAACATCAGGACCGACAGCAGCGACATCAGCAGGTAGTTGAAGTTGGCGGAGAGATGAAAAAACGCTTCCGCCTTGACCGAGAGCGGCTGGTTCGATCGCAAGATGCGCGGCAGCAGCTTCATGCATGTCTGGATCGACCCCTTCGCCCAGCGATGCTGCTGCGATTTGAAGGAGTTCATCTCGACCGGCACTTCGGCCGGAGACACGACTTCGGGAAGGAAAATGAACCGCCATCCCGCCAGCTGTGCGCGGTAGCTGAGATCGAGGTCCTCGGTGAGGGTGTCGTGCTGCCAGCCGCCAGCCGATTCGATAGCGGCGCGCCGCCACACCCCCGCGGTCCCGTTGAAATTGAAAAAGCAGCCGCCGCGGTTGCGGCCGCCGTGTTCCAGGACGAAATGCGCATCGAGCAGGATCGACTGAATCTTCGTCAGCAGCGAGTAGTCCTGGTTGATGTGCCCCCAGCGGGCCTGCACCATGCCGATCTTGGGATCGAGGCTGAAGTGCGGAAGCGTCCGTTTCAGGAAGTCGCGAGGCGGAATGAAATCGGCGTCGAAAATGGCCACGTACTCGCCGGTCGCTTCCGCGAGGCCTGCCTCGAGCGCCCCCGCTTTGTACCCCCGCCGGTCCACGCGATGCATGTAGCGGATATCGAACCCGCGCGAGGCGTGACGACGGACTGCCAGCTCAGCAATCTCGGTGGTTTCGTCCGTCGAGTCGTCGAGCACCTGAATTTCGAGGAGCTCCTTCGGGTAGTCCATCTCGCAGACCGAGCCGATGAGGCGGTCCGCCACGTACATCTCGTTGAAGATCGGGAGCTGCACGGTAACCCGTGGAAGCTGAGTCAGTTCGGGAACTGCCTGCGGAGCCTTGTCCCTGTTTTTCGTGTATAGATACACGAGGTAATACCGGTGCCATCCGTAAATCGCCAGGATGCTGCACACGAAGAAATACAGGACGAGGATCAGCGTCTCAAGAGGCGTCATATCGCGATGAATCCGTCACGAACATCAACCGATAATATTACAGCTCAGCAGGCGAGCGAAGCAACGATAGCCGGCCGCGTATGAACCGTCTTCAGCTCCGCGCGCTGCTCGGCCAGGTGCAGTCGGGCGCGCTTACGCCTGAGGCGGCACACGAGCAACTCCTACAATTTCTGCGCCAGTCACCGTTCGAAGACATTGGATTCGCGCGCGTCGACCATCACCGCAACATTCGGCAAGGCTTTCCCGAAGTCGTATTCGGACAAGGCAAGACCGCGGAGCAGATTGCCGCCATCGCGCAGCGGATCGTGGCGGCGAACCACAACCTGCTTGTGACGCGAACGAATTCGGAAGCGTACGAACTTGTACGCGCCGCGCTCCCCGCAGCGGTCTTCCACGGGGACGCGCGGGCGATCACGCTGCGCACCGTGGACATGCCGGTCGGTCGCGGAACCATCGTGGTCGCCGCCGCCGGCACCGCCGACCTGCCGGTCGCGGAAGAGGCGGTTGTATCGGCCGAGATTATGGGCAACAAGGTGGAACGGATGTACGACGTCGGCGTCGCGGGCCTGCACCGCCTGCTTGCCGAGCATGCACGGCTCACCGCTGCGCACGTCGTCATTGTCGTCGCCGGAATGGAGGGCGCGCTGCCGAGCGTCGTCGGCGGGCTGGTTGACTCGCCGGTCATCGCCGTGCCGACCAGCGTCGGTTACGGTGCGAGCTTCGGCGGAATCACGGCGCTGCTGGCGATGTTGAACAGCTGCGCGATCGGTGTCTCGGTCGTCAACATCGACAACGGGTTCGGCGCCGCCGCTATTGCCAGCGCGATCAACCACTTACCTTGAATTGGTGGTGAAAGGGCGCCTGGCCCTTTTCGGGACGAAGCGTCAGCTCCCATTGAGTAGGATATAGTTAGCGATTCCCCCGTTCCGGGCAGGCACATCCCGTAATCTTCATGTACGCCAGCGCCCTCAGGGCTCTCGAGTTCGATCGGATCGTCGACGCCGTTCGCCAGTACGCGTTGACGCCGCCCGGCGCTGTCCGCCTGGGCCAATTGAAGCCGGACACGGACGCACAGGCTGTGCGCCGTGCGCTGGCCGCTACCACGGAGACGGTCGCGTTTCTCCACGACAACTCGATCGCGCTGCGCGCACCCGCCGATCTCGACGAAATCACGAGTTCGCTGAAGGTCGAAGCGCGCGCGCTCGAATCGGCGCATCTCAATGCGCTCGCCACGTATCTGGGGTCCATCGACTCGACCGCGGCCGCAATTCGCCGCGCGCGCAACGCGTTTCCGATTCTCCGCGCCATCGGCGACGCCACGGCGTCGTTCGAGTCCGAGATCGCCGAGATCCGCCGCAAGATCGATCCCGCCGGCGAAGTGCTGGACGATGCCAGTCCCGAGCTGAAATCGGTGCGCGAGCGGCTGCGCAAGCAGCGAGCGCGGCTGCGAGGGACGCTCGAATCGTACCTGCGCGGAAAAGATACGGCGAAGTATCTGCAACAGCAGATCGTCACCGATCGAAACGGACGGTACGTGCTCGTCGTCAGGTCGGAACACCGGGCGGCGATTCCCGGGATCGTTCACGGCAGCTCGGGCAGCGGCGCGAGCCTGTTTCTCGAACCGCTCAGTACCGTCGAAATCAACAACGACATCGTCGCGCTCGAGCAGCAGGAGGCCGAGGAGGTACGGCGGATCCTGCTGGCGCTCACCGACGCGTTCCGGCGGCGAGCGAACGAGCTCGAACGCACGCTGCAGTCGGCCACCCAGCTCGACGTCCTGCAGGCGCGCGCGCAGTTCTCGATCGCGGTCGATGGCATCGAGCCGGCGATCGCAACGGATGGCCGCCTCGAGCTTCGGGCGGCGCGGCACCCGCTGCTGATTCCGAGGGTCAGGCAGCGATTGAGGGATGACTCGGTTGACTCGGATCGGATCCCGGAGCCCGGGGTCCCGATCGCGGATAAGAGCCCAGTGCCGGTGGACATCCTTCTCGTGCCACCCGTCAGCGTACTCGTCATCACCGGGCCGAATACCGGCGGCAAGACGGTGGCCCTGAAGACGGCGGGACTGCTGTCGCTGATGGCGCAGGCCGGCCTGCTCATTCCCGCGGCGGGCGGTTCGCAAATCCCGGTTTTTCGATCGGTGTTCGCCGACATCGGCGACGAGCAGTCGATCTCGGCGAGCCTCAGCACCTTCTCGGCGCACATCGCCAACATCGTGGCGATGGAAAAGGCGCTCACGCTTCCTGCGCTCGTCCTGCTGGACGAAGCAGGTGCGGGCACCGACCCGCTGGAAGGGGGCGCACTCGCGATGGCCATCATCGACCATTTCCGTACGCGCGGCGCGATGGTCATCGCGACCACGCACTACGACGCGTTGAAGTCGTATGCGTCAACGACCGACGGGGCCATGGCGGCGGGCTTCGGCTTCGACCCGCAAACGTTTGCGCCGACGTATCGGCTGAATTACGGCTCGCCAGGGAGCAGCCTCGCGCTCGAGATCGCCCAACGGCTCGGAATGCCGCCGGACGTCATCGCGCAGGCACGAGCGCATCGCAGCGAACGGGAATCGCAACTGGCAGAACACCTCGCGAAGATCGAGCGCGATATGCAGGCGCTCGAGCACGAACGGCGCCTCGCCGCGCGCGAGCGCGAAACGCTCGTTCAGGAAGAGGCACGGCTGCATGGCCGCGAACAGGAGCTGCGGAACCGGGAAGACACGTTCAAGCGGCGGCTGGACGAACGCATCGACGAGCGCCTCCGGGACGCGCGCCGCGAGATCGACGGCGTGCTCGACGCGTTGAAGACGAGGACGGAAGCGCTCGCCGCGGACGCCGAGCGGAGGATCGCGCCTCGCCTCGTCATTCCGACGGGTGAAACGGGCGCCGCGCGCGCCGAGGCGCGCGCGGCGATCGATGCAATCGGCCAGCGGCTCCGCGCGCCCGCACCGGCGCAGTCGCCGGAGCCCGCGCCACCGCAAGCCCGCACAGACCGGCTGCCCGCCGTCGGCGACCGGGTGCTGCTTGGCGCATTCGGGCTCGAAGGGATTGTGCAGGCCGTACACGATCGCGAGGCCGAGATAGACGTCCGCGGCAAGCGGCTCCGCGCCAAGGTCGATGAACTCCGCGTCGTCGCGCCCGCAGCATCGACGAACACGGCCCCTCCGCGCGTGCGGGTTAACGTCGACCTGCAGCCACGCGAGGGATCCTTGACGGAGCTGAACCTCATCGGCAGCCACGTCGACGAAGCGCTGGAGCGCACCCAGAAATTCCTCGATGAGGCGCTCCTCGGCGAGCTCAAGTCGGTCCGCATCATTCACGGCTACGGGACGGGACAACTCCGTCGAGCAGTAGCAGAATTCCTTCGCACGCACCCTTTCGTGGCCAATTACGGCCCCGCACCCGACAACCAGGGCGGCGGCGGAGCAACGATCGTGGAACTGAAAGAATAGAAGCAATTCCGAGTGACGGATGACGAGTGCCGAATTGGGGACTGCCGATTGCCGATTGAGATTTTCGAATGTCGAATTGGAATGTCGAATTGGAATGTCGAATTGGAATGCCGAATTGGAATGCCGAATTGGAATGTCGAATGGAATACCGAATGGCGATGTGGGACGCCGCACTCACAATCCCACAATCCGAATCGTCAATCGGCAACCCCATTCCTCAATCCAGCATTCTCATTCGCCAATCCAACATTCACATTCGGCAATCCGACACTCTCATTCGACAATCCGACACTCTCATTCGCCAATCGAACATTCTCATTCGGCAATCCGACACTCTCATTCGCCAATCGAACATTCTCATTCGGCAATCCGACACTCTCATTCGCCAATCGCCAATCGATAATTCGGCAATCGGCAATCGGCGCTCGGCGTTAGACGCATGTCACTATTCCCCCCCTCCTTCATCGACGATCTGAAGTCGCACGCCGACATCGTGCAAATCGTGCAGGAGCGCGTGCCGCTGAAACGCAGCGGGAGCGCGTGGAAGGGTCTCTGTCCGTTTCATGGGGAAAAGACCCCTTCCTTCCAGGTGAACGGCGACAAAGGCGTGTTCCATTGCTTCGGGTGCGGGGTTGGCGGGGACGTCATCAAGTTCGTCCAGCTGATTGACACGCTCGCCTTTCCCGATGCGGTCAGGCAGTTGGCCGCCCGCGCTGGCCTGGCCGTGCCCGAACCTCAGGAAAGCGACTCGGATACCGAATCGCAGAGGGAGCGCGAGGCACTCCTGAAAGCTCACGAAGTGGCGGCGGCGTGGTTCCGAGAACAGCTCGCGACGCCGGCCGGTGCTGCCGCCAGGCGGCAGCTCAGGGAACGGGGGCTCATTGAGCAGACGATCGACATCATCGGCGCCGGTTACGCGCCGGCGGGCCGTGAAGGCCTCAAGACGCGGCTCATCAAAGAAGGATTCGGTGTTCCGCTCCTCATTCGCAGCGGCCTTCTCGTGGAGCGGGACGAAGCAACCGTTTTCGACAGGTTCAGAAACCGCCTCATGATTCCGATCCATCGCGATAACGGCGCAATTGTCGCCTTTGGCGGGCGCGCGATGGACAACGGCCAGCAGCCGAAGTACCTCAACTCGCCGGAAACCCCGATCTACGTCAAAGGACGGACGTTATACGGCCTGCATCTCAGCAAAGCAGCCATCTCGCGAGCGAAGCATGCCGTCATGGTAGAGGGCTACTTCGACTTCGCCCAGGCCTACCAGGCGGGCATTACAAACGTCGTGGCCTCGTCGGGAACCGCCCTGACACCCGCCCAGGCAAGGCTACTGAAACGATTCGCGTCGAAAGTCGTCCTCAGTTTTGATCCCGATGCAGCCGGACAGAAGGCGGCTGCCCGCTCGTCGGAGCTGCTCGTGGCGGAGGGGTTCCAGGTGAACGTGGCCATGCTGCCGTCCGGCGATGATCCCGATAATTTCATTCGGAAAGCCGGGGGGGCGGAGTACCAGGAGCGGCTCAAGACATCGCGGCCGTACCTCGAATACCTGCTCGACCGGGCCGCGGCCGGCCACGATTTCACGAAGGATGAGAACCGGCGGGAGTTCCTGAACGCGATGCTGACAGTCGCTGCCCGAATTCCCGACGCTGCCGCGCGGGATCAGTTTGCCGACAGGCTGGCGCACAAGGCGCGAATTACTGAAGAGGTTGTCCGGAACGAGATACGAAAGGCCGCCGTACAGCGCCAGACGACGGTGGAGGAAAGGCGGCTTCCGGCGGCCGGCCAGATAAAACCTGCCGAAAGAGGGCTGATCTGGGGCATGATGAAGGATTCGGCTACTACGCTTGGCGCCCTGGAGGAGCTTGAGGACGCGGACCTGGAAGGGCTCCCCGCGGCGGGGATCCTCCAGCAGGCGCGATCCCTGCAGGGATGCCCGTCGGACTCTGTACCAGAGACGCTGATGGAGCGTCTAAGTAGAGGGGAAGCCGGGCTCGTTGAGGAAATCTGCCGCCAGGCGAGCGCCCCGGCGGCGGCACGCGATTGCGTCAGAGCAATCAAGAAAATCAGGCTTGACAGGGAGCTCGCGGAGATTCAGCGGGAGCTGGATCGAATCCAGCGGCAGGGTCCGGCCGACGGGAGCACGATCGATGCGGTGCTCGTCCGTAAGCAGGCGTTGCTCGCGCGTCGCGAGTCGCTGATGGAAGTGGAAAGTCGTTCGTAAGGCACGGAAAGCGGGAGTTGAGGAGGACATGGCGTTGTCGATCGAAGAAAAATACGATGAGGTGAGGCAGCTCATCTCGATCGGTAAGGAAAAGGGCTACCTGCTGTACGACGAGGTCAATGAGCTGCTGCCGGCCGACATCACGTCGTCGGACGAGCTCGATGATCTGTTCAGCACCTTCGGCAGCGCCGGAATCGAAGTGGTCGATTCCGAGCAGAAATATCGCGAAGACAAGCTGCTCGATCGCACGGGGGAGGGGGCCGAGGAACTCGAGCTCGACCTCACGCCCGGAGCGCTCGACAAGACCAACGACCCCGTTCGCATGTACCTTCGCGAGATGGGCACGGTACCGCTGCTCACACGCGAAGGCGAGGTGGAGATTGCCAAGCGCATCGAGCGCGGCAAGCTCGCCGTGATCAAGTCGATCTCGCGAACGCCCACGGTCGCGCGCGCCATCATGCAGATGGGAGACGCGCTGAAGGCCGACGAACGCAGCATCCGCGAGCTCGTCACGTTTGTCGACGAGGAGCTGACCGACGAAAAGATCGAGGACCGCAAAAAGCAGGTGATCCGCCAGATCGAAGCGGTTCGGAAGGCCTGGCAGCAGGTCGAGAAATGCAAGGAAAAGCTGGAGAAGACGCCCAAGGGGGCGACGACCCGCGACAAGCGGAAGTACCGCCGGGTGCGGTGGGAAGCGTTGCGCGCGCGCGTGGAGCTCTCGCAGCTGAATCGCAAGATCGAGTTCACCGAGAACATCAAGCGCAAGCTGATCGACCAGATCAAGGAACAGGTCGAAGCGGTGATGCGCGTCAAGCGCCAGATCGATCACATCGAGCGGCAGCTCAATCCGAAGAACAAGAAGGCGAAGCTGAAGGAAGAGGAGCGCAAGAACCTCCTCAAGCAGCAGAAGGAGCTCAAGGTCCAGGTCAAGAGCATGGCCGACGAGCTCGAGGAGACGGCGGACCAGTTGATGCGCACGCTCGAGACGATTGCGCGCGGCGAGATTCAGGCGGAGCAGGCGAAGAAGGAGCTCGTCGAGGCCAACCTGCGGCTGGTCGTGTCGATCGCGAAGAAGTACACGAATCGCGGACTGCAGTTCCTCGACCTGATTCAGGAAGGCAACATCGGGTTGATGAAGGCGGTCGACAAGTTCGAGTACCGCCGCGGCTACAAGTTCTCGACCTACGCCACGTGGTGGATCCGGCAGGCCATTACCCGCGCGATTGCCGATCAGGCGCGCACGATCCGGATCCCCGTGCACATGATCGAGACGATCAACAAGCTGATTCGGACGTCACGGGCGCTCGTCCAGGAACTGGGGCGCGAACCGACCTCGGAGGAAATCGCGAAGCGGATGGACATTCCGGTCTCGAAGGTGCGGAAGGTCCTCAAGATCGCGCAGGAGCCGATCTCGCTCGAGACGCCAATCGGAGAAGAGGAAGATTCGCATCTTGGCGATTTCATCGAAGATCGTCAGGTCGTCTCTCCGTCGGATGCCGTGATCAATCTGAACCTGAAGGAGCAGACCGACTCGGTGCTGAAGACGCTGACGCCGCGCGAGGAGAAGGTGATCAAGATGCGCTTCGGCGTCGGAGACGGCAGCGAGCACACGCTCGAAGAGGTCGGACAGAGCTTCGCAGTCACGCGCGAGCGAATCCGGCAAATCGAGGCGAAAGCGCTGCGCAAATTGCGACATCCATCGCGCAGCCGCAAGCTTCGCGCGTTCCTCGAGGGGCGAACGTAAAAGGTAAAAGAGCGCTTTTACCTTTTCGTCGGTTCTCCACTACACTTTCAGCGGGCCCATAGCTCAATGGTTAGAGCTGCCGGCTCATAACCGGCCCGTTCCAGGTTCGAGTCCTGGTGGGCCCACCTTCGCTCGCGCTTGGCGCGCGAGCTACGGCGGGCAAGCCCAGCCCACGCGAAGGTGTCCGCCGTAGCGGCGTGAGCGTGAGTTTCGCCGCGGAGGTGGACCGTACGCGCTCCGGCTGGCAACCAGCGCGCTCGCGAAGGCTGCGACATCGACTGCATGGATCCTGATCTCCAACATCTCATCGAGCTCCAGGACCTGGACCTCGCCGCCGACCGCGCCCGGCGGCGCATCGCGGAGGTCCCTCTCGCGCAGCAGGCGCTAGACGCGCGCGTCGCCGCGAGGACCTCCGAGGTCGATGCGGTGAAAGCCCGGATCACGGCCGACAACAGCGCACGCCGGGAAGTCGAGAAGGATCTCGCCGCCGTCCAGAGCCGCCTGTCCAAGTTCAAGGGACAGCTGATGGAGGTCAAGACCAATAAGGAATACCAGGCGATGCAGAAGGAGATGGCCGTCGCCGAACAAGAGGTCCGGTCGCACGAAGACCGGCTGCTCGAGCACATGGAGCGCGCCGAGGCGTTCTCGGCCGAGCTGAAGGCCGCCGAGGCGCAACTGAAGGCGGAGCACGCCGAAGTTGCGAACGAACAGAAGGCTCTCGATGTGGAACGCGCGCAGCTCGAGCAGGAACTCGCGCGCCTGACCGAGACGCGCGCGGCCCTGACGAGCAAGATATCCCGTGAAGCGCTCGCACTGTTCGATCGTATAGCGCAGAGCCGAAAGGGCCTGGCGGTCGCCGAAGCGCGGGACGGGCTGTGCACCGTCTGCCACGTGCGCCTCCGCCCGCAGATCTTCAACGAGGTCCGCCGCAACGACGGCCTGCATCAGTGCGACAGCTGCATGCGTATCCTGTACTTCGTTCCTGCCTCAGCGCCCGGCAACGCCACTCAACCCTCGCGATGATTCTGGCTTACATAGACGGGGGCGCCCGAGGCAACCCCGGCCCCGCGGGTTACGGCGTGCGTATCGAGTCCGACGCCGGAAAGGTGCTCGACGAGCTGCACGGGCCTCTTGGGATCGCGACAAACAACGTGGCCGAGTACAACGGCCTGCTTGCGGCGCTGCAATGGGCCATCGATCACGACGAACGCCGCGTGCACATTCGCGCCGACTCGGAGCTCCTTGTCCGGCAGATGCGCGGCGAATACAAGGTCAAGAACGCGGGTTTACAGCCCCTACACGTGCGCGCGCGACTGCTTGCCGCCCAACTCGACGAGGTGCAGTTCGAGCACGTGCGGCGCGAATTCAACAAGGACGCAGACCGCCTCTCGAATCTCGGGATGGACGAGGCGGAGCTCCGGATTAAGGCCGCGAACGAATGACGCCGAGCATCCGGCCGGCGTTCTCGCGATCCGCGCGGTACGAGTGGAACGTGCGCGCATGCGTGCGGCTGCAGAGTCGTGAGGCGTGGATGTTGGCGGGGCGGACACCCGCCGCCAGCAGCTGATCGGCATTCGCGCTCCATAGGTCCACGTACCGGCGCCCAGACGCACCCCGATTGGTGAACCATCGGTCGATCGGATACCCCGCGTCGCGGAAGGCCGCGACCACTTCATCGCCAACCTCGCCGCAGCATGGTCCCAGCGACGGGCCGATCGCCGCGATGAGGTCCGCAGGATCGGACCCGAATTCAGCCGACATGGCACGTACCGCTGCGCCAGCTGCGTCCTGTGCGGTTCCCCGCCATCCCGCGTGCGCCGCGCCGGCGACTCGACGGCGCCGATCCGCAAGGAGAACGGGTACGCAATCCGCGACGCGTACGGCGATCGCGCTCGCGTGATCGTCGCTGACGATGACGTCGGCCTGCGGCCGGGTCCAGGCGCTCGTGCGATCGTGCCGTGCAACCGCAACGTCCGTTCCGTGCACCTGGCCCACGAGCAACACGCGGGCCACCGGCACACCCATCGCTTCTGCCACCAACCTCCATTCCTCCGGATCGTCGCGCAGGCGTAAGTCTCGCGTGGTGAACAGATGATCCGCGATGTCGAGCAGCGGGCGGCAGCGGAGCACTCGTCCGCACGGCGCTTGCGTCCACTCGAAACCATCGCTAGGCTGGGGCAGCGGCATGAACATCATCGGGCTCGGATTCGACGCGACGGACATCCCCCGCATCGCCGACGTGCTGGAGCGGTACGGTGATCGATTCCTGCACCGCATCTTCACCGCAGGGGAGATTGCCTATTGTACGCGGCGGAGAAACCCGGCTCCGCACCTCGCGGCTCGTTTCGCGGCCAAGGAAGCGGGAATGAAGGCGCTTGGCACCGGCCACTCGCGCGGCGTGCTCTGGAAGGATCTCGAGGTCGTGCGCGTGAGCGGTCCTCCGCAACTACGGTTGCACGGCGGTGCCGCCGCGCGCGCCGAGCGCATGGGCGTGAGGTCCTCGCTGCTCACGCTGACGCATTCCGACGCGCTGGCGATGGCGCAGGTGCTGCTCCTCGGCTAGCGACGTCAACCCCGGTTGGCACGGCTCTCGGGATCGCCTCTCGTTCGAAGGCCCGCGCCCGCTCGCCATTGGTAGCAACCCGAGCCGCTCCAACAACATCGATGCACATCTCCCGGCTCGATCCTGACGGCGCTGCTCTTGCGGTGCCCCCCGCCTGAATCGGCTCTGCGGCCATCGCAGATCAGGAGACACGCATGACGATCAAGATTGTACCGAACGGCAGCGGAAATCCGCCCGGCAAGCTCGCGGACGCGGAGCTGCACTTCTCGGAAGGGCCGCTCGAAGGCCTCAAGCTGATTGGGTTCAGCGTCTGGGAGCGAAAAACGGGGAACGGGCGCAACGTGACGTTTCCCGCGCGAACCTTCGCGATCAATGGCGAACGCCGCAGCTTCTCGCTGCTCAGACCGATCGTCGACTCGACATCCCAGAACCGGCTGCGCGATCTGATTCTGCAGGCATACACCGAATATGAGGCTCAGACCGCGCCAGTGTAGGCCGCGTCCTGGCTCGGCGGACGTTCAAGACAGGACCGGCAGGAACTTCGCGTTCTCTTTCTGCCGCTTCGGCGGGAGCGTCCATTCGGCTCGCAGCGCTTTGTCGAGCTCCGACTGAAAAAACGACGCTTTCATGCCGCCGTCGATGATGTCCCAAGGGAGCACCGCGTCGCGGCTGCGGTCGCGAAAGATGTAGAAATCCGCGTCGAGCCCCGTTTCCGCGACCGCGGCGCGCCATTGCCCGCCGTTGCGTTCGGCGGCTTCGACGGTTGCCGCGACCCGCCGGTCGCCCAGCGAGAGGAGCGCCTGGTAGTACGAATGCCGTTCCGACTTGATGCTGAAGTACACGTTGTCGAGGCCCGCAAGCAATTGCCGGAGGCGCTTGCCTTTTGCATCAGTAATCGAAGGGGCCTCCATAGGCAGCCACTGGTACGCGGTGCCCGGTTTCGGAATCAACGGGTTCACGCTGCCGACGATACGCCCAAGCTGACCGCGGGGGCGGCCGTGCCTCATCATGACGTCGCGCATCTCCACCGTCAGGTCGCGAATCGCGATCAGATCGTCTTCCGTCTCGGTCGGCAATCCGATCATGTAATAAAGCTTCAGGTTGTCGATGCCGTTGCCGAAGATGAGATCGGTCGCCTCCAGGATCTCCGCGTTCGTGACCGTCTTGTTGATCACGCGGCGCAAGCGGTCCGAGCCGGTCTCGGGCGCGATGGTGATCGAGCGCTCGCCGCTCTGGTGCAGCAGTTTGACGATGGGTGCCGTGAGATCGTCGAGGCGCAGCGACGCCGGGCTGATGGAATAGCCCATCTGGAGAAGCCCGCCGAGGATGCGCTCGATTTCCGGATGATCGCAGAGCGCGATCGACACCAGGCCGGCACGGCTTGCGTGGGCGCGTGCGGCGCGCGCGAGCTCCAGGATGCGGTCGGCGGGAAATGCGCGGACCGGAAGGTAATTGTAGCCAGCCCAGCAGAATCGGCAAAGGTTCGCGCAGCCGCGCACCACTTCGATCAGAAAGCGAGATCCAAACTCGGTGTCCGGCGTGAAGATTGACGTCGCCGGAGGGTCCAGCCGTTCGACGCTCTTCACCGCCGCCTTTTTCACCACCGGCGGCGCGCCGGTGCCGGGCTTCGGGTCGAAGCGCTCGATCGCTCCGCCGTCGGCATATCGAACGTCGTAAAAGGACGGGATGTAGAAGCCTCGCTCCGCCGCAAGCGCGCGGAGCAGGTCGTCGCGATCCGCGACGGTGTGAGCGAGCCGCGCGAGGGCCGGCACCAGGACTTCCCCTTCACCCGCGGCAATTACGTCGGCAAAGGGCGCGAGCGGCTCTGGATTCACGAACGTCACCGCGCCGCCGACAACGACGAGCGGATGCCTGGCGCCGCGCGCATCCGCGCGCGGCGGCAAACCCGCGAGCCGGAGCATCGACACCACGTTCGTGTAATCCCACTCGAACGAAACGGAAAACGCGAGGATGTCGAAATCGGAAACGGGTGTCTGCGATTCGAGCGTGACGAGCGGCGTTCGGCTGTCGAGCTGCGCTCGCAGCTCCTGTCTCCCCGGGAGGAACACCCGCTCGCACACCACGTCGTCTCGCTCGTTGAACAGCCGGTAGACGGTCTGGTACCCGAGGCTCGACATGCCGACGTAGTACGTGTTCGGAAACGCGAGCGCGACGCGCAGACGGCCGCCGTGCGGCTTGCGCACGTAGCCGACCTCGCGCGCAAGAACATCGCGCGCGCGCTCGCGCTGTTGCCAGGTCTTCATTGATGTCGCAGAACGAAGCCGCGAACGGAAAGATCGTGCGCGGGATCGCGTTGAAGAGGCGGCGATCCCGCGTGCCGTGGATATTTCTAGTCTACCACGCCGCTTATCCTTCGCTCTGCCGCCGCAGGAAGGCGGGGACGTCGAGCGGTGATACGGGCTCGAACTCCGCGCCAGGAACGAGCGACTCGACGGGATCCGGGGCCTCTGGCTTCGGGCTGGCGAGCGGCAAATCGAGTACGGCGCGCCGCGAGAACAGCATGCGCGAGCCGCCGTTGACGGCCACCCGCTCGCCCGTCTCCTGCTTCCACGATGTGTAGGACTGGAGATCTACGGGAGTCACCGACGCAGCCGGTGCAGCCGCGGTCGTGACAGGCGGCCGCTCGAAGCCGGTGGCAATCACCGTGATCTTCACGCGCCGCTCCATGTTCGGATCGACTACCGCGCCGAAGATGATGTTCGCGTCCTCGTGCGCGGCCTCCTGGATAATTGCCGACGCCTCGCTGACTTCGATGAGCGAGAGATCGGTCCCACCGGTGACGTTGATGATGACGCCCCGTGCCCCCTTGACCGATGCGTCCTCGAGCAGCGGGCTCGAAATTGCCGCGTTCGCAGCGGCTATCGCGCGGTTCTCTCCTTCCGAGAGACCCGTGCCCATGATCGCGAGTCCCATGCCGGCCATAATCGTCTTCACATCCGCAAAGTCGAGATTGATGAGGCCGGGCACGAGGATGAGGTCGGAGATTCCCTGAATCGCTTGCCGCAGCACATCGTCTGCGCTCGCGAAGGCGTCGGTCAGCGCGGTAGACCGCGCGATCGTGGCCAGCAGACGCTCGTTCGGGATCGTGATCACGGTGTCGACGCTGCCCCGCAGCTCGTCCAGCCCGCGTTCGGCCTGAATCTGGCGCTTCCTTCCCTCGAACCGGAACGGTTTGGTGACGACGGCGATCGTCAGCGCGCCGAGCTCGCTCGCGAGACTGGCAATGACGGGCGCCGCGCCGGTGCCCGTTCCGCCACCGAGCCCCGTCGTGACGAACACCATGTCGGCACCGTCGAGCGCTTCGATCAGCTTCTCGGTGTCCTCGAGCGCCGCCTGCCGGCCGACGTTCGGGTCCGCTCCGGCTCCCAGCCCCTTGGTCAGCTTGGCGCCGATCTGCAGTTTGGTTGGTGCCGCGTTGTTCTTGAGCGCCTGCAGATCGGTGTTGGCAACGATGAACTCGACGCCGTCCAGTCCCGCCGCAACCATCCGGTTCACGGCGTTGCTGCCGCCCCCGCCGACGCCGACGACCTTGATCCGCGCACCGGACCGGCTTTGCTCGTCGAGCCTCAGCCGCAACGCGTCAGGGTTGGTTGAAGTCATCTGCGTTCCTTGTGTCATATGTCCTCCGCGTTGCTCAGAAGAATTCCTTGAACAGGGTTCGGAGCCGGACGGCCACACGGCCGAACGCGCCCGCGCCTACGGGCCGCGACGCTTCCCCGGCATGGTTTCTGTGCGCATACATGACGAGCCCGACGGCGGTCGCGAACGCCGGGCTGTTGACGTGATCGGCAAGGCCGCCGACGCCGGACGGCGTGCCCCGCCGAATCGGGAGATCGAAAATCTGCTCGGCGATTTCGGCCATCCCGTCGAGCATCGCGCCACCGCCGGTGAGCACGATGCCGGAGTTCAGCGACTTCTCGAACCCCGCGCGCCGAATCTCGTCCCACAGCAGGTGGAAGATCTCTTCGGCGCGCGGCTGCAGGATCTCGGACAGGATGCGTCGCGCCATCAGCCTCGGCTTGCGACCACCGACGCTGGCGACCTCAATCGTTTCGTCTTCGTCGACCATCGATGACAACGCGCACCCGCACCGCCGCTTGATTTTTTCCGCATCGGGAATCGGCGTTCGCAGGCCGACCGCGATGTCGTTCGTGAAATGGTCGCCCCCGACCGAGACGACGCCCGTGTGCCACAAGCTGCCGCGCTCGAAGATCGCGAAGTCGGTCGTGCCGCCTCCGATATCCACCAGCGCGACGCCGAGCTCTTTCTCGTCGGCGGTGAGGACGGCCTCGCTGGCGGCAAGCTGCTCGAGGACCGTCTCGATCACGGCCACGCCGGCGCGGTTGACGCACGCGACGATGTTCTGCGTTGAGGTGGCGCTCCCGGTCACCACGTGCACGTTCACTTCGAGACGGGTACCCGTCATCCCGACCGGCGCGCCGATGCCATCCTGTTCGTCGACGACGAAATCCTGGGGGAGCACATGCAGGATTTCGCGGCCGCTCGGGAGCGCTACGGCTTTGGCGGCATCGATGGCGCGGCGCACGTCCTCGCGCGTGATCTCGCGGTTCTTTCCGGCCACGGCGACGACGCCGCGGCTGTTGAAGGCTTTCACGTGCGCGCCCGACAGGCCGAGGTGCACCGAGTCGATCTCGACGCCGGCAGTGAGTTCCGCTTCCTCGATTGCTTTCTTGATCGATTCGACTGCCGCCTCGAGATTGACGACCACGCCGCGCCGGATCCCGCGCGAATCAGCGAGGCCGATTCCGATCACATCGAGTCCGCCGTCGTCGGTGATCTCTCCAACGATCGCGGTGATCTTCGACGTGCCGACGTCGAGCCCGACGAGGTAGCGTTCCTTGCGTGCCAAGAGATCCCCCTTCTGGCGGGTCTAAAGACCCGCCCTACTGACGGTGCTTCCCGGACGTGCCCCTCGCGTGAGCGTGTTTGGCCGCTGGTCTGCCTGCCGTGGCCCGGGCGCCAGACGTGCCCGTGTTGCCCGCCGGCTTGCCCGCCGACTTGCCCGCCGGAGCTTCAGCGGAGGCGGGAGCCTCAGCGAAGCCGGGGGTTTGAGCGGAAGCGGGAGCTTTGGCGTAGGCGGAGCCTGCCCCGCCGGAGCCTTTGGCGTAGGCGGGACGCACGTACAACCGCTGGCCAAATCGCAGATCCACGTAATCAATCTCCGGCACGCGGTCTCGCAACGCCGCCGCAACTTCGTCGTACGCTTGCAGCCGCTCGAGGAACTTGTCTTCCCCGACGTGCAGCATCGCCGGATCCCCGTCCAGCAGCACGACCGCATCGTGCACGTCGCTGACGTCGATCTGCGACAGTCGAGCGGCCAGGTCGTGCCGCTGCTCGAGCGCATCGATGACGCGACCCGCGAGCTCCGCGCGGCGTTCGTCAATCGCGGGCTGACCGGAGGAAGGTGGACGGACGAGGCCGTCGATGATC
>JBKPTT010000214.1:0-15322 GCA_046735635.1 Acidobacteriota bacterium
TCTCGACCTTCCGCGTCAGCCTGAGTCTGCAAATCGATGAACCAAAGCTGCCCGACCCGGAACTTGAAACGACACCGTGGTTGGAACTTCGAGGCACGATGAACGAACCGATACGAGACACGCGAGATGTCTTGTTCAGTATTTACCCGAAGGACAAGGTAGTCGTCGGAATTGCAAGACCCGCCTCGGTTGCGTCCGTCATTCAGATTCGTCCCGAGGTATCAGTAGTCTCGCCGCTTCCTCACGTCGATTTCGACCGCATGTTGTCGATCGCGTTGGCGGGGCAGGTTAAGTTTGCCTGGATGTTCTTCACCAAACCACATTACGGCCGCGCGTTGGTGACGAATCTGTCGTTTTCTAACGAGCGCGAGGAGGAATGAATCACTCGACTTGAGTACGGCCGAACGAGCGATCGAGGCGGCGGGAGTCGAACCCGCCCGGTCAGCAGATTCGCTAGTTTCCTAACAAATCGTTGTCGCCAGATCCGCTCAAACCGCTCAAAACCGGCGGTCGAAGTACAAAACAGGTACAGCGGAGTAGCAGGTCGATGCCGTCCGCCCGTCCTCTGACCCGGGGGACCGCAGGTTCGAGTGCTGTCGGGCGCTCCAAAACCTTCACCCGGTCCCTCTCCCTCAGAAATAGTCGAAGCGCGTCAATCTCCGCGGAGAAGACCGCGTGGGACGGCCGTTCGCGTCGCAGAACGTTGTGCGTCCATCCGCTATAACCGGCGGTCAACGTTGCCCGAAGTCCACTGCTCGAGCGGAAGGTTACAGAAGCCAATTCATGCCGCGCATCGGTTCAAACGACGGTTCGTTACGACTCGGGTCCGGTTCATCGCCACCGAATCCTGAGAGCGGCCTTCGTCAGGTTACGGAGTACTCCACGTCACGTTACCTTTCGCATCCAAGAGCTTGATGCTGGGCGTTCCGGACTGATCCACGGAGAGCAAGATCCGACGGTGGCCGTCTTGATCCGAAAGGAAAAGCACGTTTGCGAGCGGTTGGTTGCCCAATGGACCACGCCCCATTCCGAGGCGCGCCACAGTGACTCCGTTCTGGTTGTACACGTTCATGCCCGCACCGTCAGCATCCGGCACATCGATGCCCCCTGACGAAATGACCACACGACGCGTCTGCCCATCAGGACCGAGCAATCGGATGTCCGCTCCCTGGCCTCCCCATTGCGTCGCAAGTTGGATGCGGTCCTGGCCGGCGTCAAGCGTGGCTGCACCGACGATCCGCATGAACTCCGCGGTTACGGACTCCGCTTTCAAATGTGCTGCGAGCTTCTGCGCTGCGACGGCTACTGGCTGGCTGCAAATTCCACCCACCAGTCCAGCCGCCAGCGGTAGCATCGCTCCCCATACGGTTCGTCGCATAGCACTACACCTCCTTGGCGAATCGTTCTTTGGCCGCTCAGCATACTTGTTCCCGCTGACGAAGATCGCGCAAAAAACTGCACCTTCCGCCAGCGGAGTTCCGTCGCCCAGGCTTGGTCGCAGCCGCAAGTCGATCACCGTCTTCACCTCCAAGTTCCTGGTGGTCATCCAACCCCACGCGAACCCAAACCAGTGGAACAGGAGGGTCTGCTCCTACCGCACATGAGGCGCGTCGCGCGAACTCAAGCTCGCAGAAGACGAGCGCATCGGGACCAATTGAGAGCCGGCGCTGGTGAATGCCCACACGCTGTGTGATGAGTGGCCGCGGCCTCCGTCGTGTTGCCGATAACGCGCGCATGAACTCCGTCGCGCTGGTCCGCCTGCACATATCTGCACATCGCGCCGCAACTCACCTTCGGTTACAATCTGCCGCGGCTTCCGTCACAACTCATTCTTCCATCCCAATTTAGGGCGTACAGGGATTAGGTGTCGATGCTCGCTCCGGGTACCCCTCTCGGCGTGTATGAAGTCGTTGCCCCGCTGGGCGCCGGCGGCATGGGCGAGGTCTACAAGGCTAAGGACACCCGTCTCGATCGCCTAGTCGCCATCAAAATTCTTCCCACGCACGTCAGCAGCGATCCCGCCTTACGCGAGCGATTCGAGCGTGAAGCGCGGACCGTCGCGGCGCTGAACCACCCACACATCTGCACGTTGCATGACGTCGGACACCAGGACGGGACCGACTTCCTGGTCATGGAGTATCTCGACGGCGAGACGCTGGAGCGGCGATTGTCGAAGGGTTCAGTGCCGCTCGACCAGACGCTGACAATAGCGACTCAAATTGGCAATGCACTGGCCGCGGCGCATCGCGCAGGTATCGTCCATCGTGACCTGAAGCCGGGGAACATCATGCTGACGAAATCGGGCGCAAAGTTGCTCGATTTCGGCTTAGCGAAAATGACCCCAGCGGTCGTTGCTGCGTCGGGGTTGTCCATGGCGCCGACAGGCGTGACGCCGGTAACGATCCAAGGGACCATTCTCGGGACGCTGCACTACATGGCGCCGGAACAAGTTGAAGGCGGCGAGGTGGATTGCCGCACGGATATTTTTGCCTTCGGTGCTGTGCTGTACGAGATGGTCTCGGGCAATAAGGCCTTCGACGGCAAGACGCAAGCGAGCATCATCGCCGGTATTCTCGAACGTAAACCAGCGCCGCTTGCGGCGAAGGCAGTTGTACCGCCGGTCCTCGATCACATTGTGACCAGGTGTCTCGCCAAGAATCCCGATGCACGTTGGCAGACGGCCTCGGATCTGGCGAAAGAGTTGGAGTGGGTCGCGACAGGGAGCGCGACGCCAGCATACCTGGCGACAGTGCGTCCGGATCGCATCGCATGGACGGTGGCTGCGGCTGCGGGGGGCCTCGCGGTCGCAGCGATCGTGCTGGCGATATTCGCACGCGTCGGCGGACGCGGTGAAATTGCGTCGCGGACGACCAGACTGGCGTTCGCGCGACCAGCGGGCAGCACTGTCACAAACGGCGGGCGCCCATCAATCGCCATCTCACCCGACGGCAGCGACATCGTATTCGTTGCGGATTACCAGCTCTATGTCCGTAATCTCGCGCGAGCCGAGGCGCAGCCCATCTCTGGCACGGCTCTCGGCCAGGTCTATCAGCCGTTCTTCTCGCCAGATGGGCAATGGGTCGGATTCGTCGACGCCGATGCGGGATTGATCAAGAAAGTCCCCATCGCTGGTGGCGCCGCGGTGACTATTGCGTCGGCCGGACCCACCGCTGGCTTCGGGGCCAGCTGGGGCGCCGACGGACGCATCGTGTTTGCCAACGGCGAAGGGATTTTTCGCGTATCGAGTGAGGGCGGAACGCCGGAGAAGCTGGTGGGGCTGAAGCCGAACGAAGGTGTCCTCCGCCCGCAGATGCTACCTGACGGCAGCCACCTTCTCTATACGCTTGCCACGGGCGTTGGTGCCGACCGGTGGGATACGGCGTCGATCGTCGTCGAGGCGGTGACGACGCACGAACGTACCGTCGTTCTGAAGGGCGGTGCCGACGCGCGGTACTTAGAGACCGGACACCTCGTGTACGCCCTCGGCGACGACCTCCTGGCCGTTGTCTTCGATCCATCCACACGACGGCCGATAGGCGCCCCACGCATCGTCGAACACGGTGTGCTTCGTTCAGCCGCCGCGAACACCGGGTCGGCGCAGTTTGTCACCTCCGCGCGAGGGGATCTCGCGTACCTTCCCGACGCACCGGTCTCCAATCTGCTCACGCTCGTTGCGCCGGGTGCAGGCATTCCGTTCGGGAACCAGCCATTCAGCGGTGGTGCAGAACCACGCATCTCGCCCGATGGTTCCCGTCTCGCCGTTCGCGAAACCGGGGATATCTGGATTTATCCGTTGAGTGAGAACGTGGCCGCGCGCAGACTCACGTCCGCTCAGGGGAATTTGTTTAATCCGATATGGACCCCGGATGGGACGCGAATCGCCTTCGTCACCAGGACTGAAACTGGTTTCGAATTGCAATGGCAGCGGATCGATGGCGGCAAGGCCGAGCGCATTGGAGGGAATGAACTGCCGATTGGCTGGTCGCGTGACGGAGCCACGCGTTTCTCGATGGCGGACAGAAAAAACACTCAGATCGGGAGTATTCAATCGATTCGCGCCGGACAACGTCCTCAAGACTTGTGGGACGCAACGTGGGGCGGCAGCCTCTCACCTGACGGTCAATGGTTGGCGTTCTACCGTAGCGAAGGCAATCGGAACGTGGTTTATGTCGGGTCCGTGAACGATCCCTCCAAGCAGTACCAGGTGTCGAAGGAGGGCGGCCATCATCCGCTGTGGTCGCGTGACGGCACGCGCCTGTACTACGCCCGGAACAGCGAGGGCCCCGCAACTGCGCTCGTGATGGTTGGCGTCCAGGCGAATCCAACGATGACGTTTGGGGAGCCGAAGCCGATCCTCGACCAGATCCTGCAACCGCTGAACACGGACCGTGAATACGACGTCATGCCTGACGGGCGAATCCTGGCCCTGGTGCCCGACCCGCGCCGTTCAACCCGATCGGGAGAGGTGATGGTCGTGCAGAACTGGGGCGAGGAGCTGAAGCGGCTGGCGCCGCCATCGCACTGATGCTGACTCCCGGCAGCCGGATCGGGGGCTACGAAATTCTGGGGTCGCTGGGCGCCGGCGGCATGGGCGAGGTGTATCGTGGTCGTGATTCACGCCTCAAACGTGACGTTGCGCTGAAGATTCTTCCTGAGGCGTTCGCTAACGATCCCGAGCGCCTTGCGCGATTCCAACGCGAAGCTGAAGTCCTCGCGTCTTTGAGCCACCCGAACATCGCCGGCATCTACGGACTCGAATCCAGCGAGGGCATCCGTGCGCTTGTAATGGAGCTGGTGGAAGGTGAGGACCTCTCCCAGCGAATAGCTCGCGGACCAATTCCACTCGACGAAGCGCTGCCGATCGCAAAGCAGATCGCAGAGGCCCTGGAAGCGGCGCACGAGCAAGGAGTCGTTCACCGGGACTTGAAACCCGCGAACATCAAGGTACGACCGGACGGAACGGTAAAGGTCCTTGACTTCGGTCTAGCGAAATTGACCGAATCGCCTTCGGCTACAGGTTCTAGCGCGCTATCGATCTCACCAACCATCACGTCGCCTGCGATGGCCGGCGGCGTCGGTGTGTTGTTGGGCACGGCCGCTTACATGTCTCCGGAGCAAGCGAAGGGCAAGCCTGCCAACAAACGAAGCGACATCTGGGCGTTTGGATGCGTGCTGTTCGAAATGTTGGCGGGCCGCAGGGCCTTTGAGGACGAAGACCTCACCGTCACGCTGTCGAAGGTTTTACAGCGAGAGCCGGACTTCGATGCGCTACCACCATCTGTCCCGCGATGCGTGATCCAAACAATTCGCGTGTGCCTGCGAAAAGATGCGAAGCAGCGTGCCGCCGACATTCGCGATGTACGTCTGGCGATGGAGGGTGCGTTCGATGCGGCCGTGCCGCAAACACGAGCACCTTCACCTGCGACCGATTCGCTACACGTTTTCTTCATTGCCACGGCTCTTCTCGTTGGGGCAATCGTTGCCGGAGTCCTGGTGTGGTTCGCTACGAGGCCCGAGCCGACACGAGTGTCGCGTACGTATCTTGGCATCGGCGGCACCACCGCCTTGACGATCTTTCCATCGGGGCGAGATCGAGACATCGCGATCACGCCGGACGGGTCGCGTGTCCTCTATGTCGGCAACAACGGCACACAGTTGTTCATCCGCGCGCTGGACTCCCTCGAGCCAGTGTCGCTGTTCACGGGTGCTCCACACGGTCTATTCATGTCTCCCGATGGGCAATGGGTCGGATTTATCGACGGAAATCTGCAGCTCAAGAAAGTGGCGGTCACCGGCGGGCCAGCCGTCATGATTGGCACGCTGGACAGCAACTCGGCCGGCGCAACCTGGGGTCCAGACGACGACATCATTTTTGCCACGCAAACGGCAGCCACGGGACTGCAACGAATTGGCGCCGGCGGCGGGTCGGCGTCGGTCCTCACGCGGCCAGACCGTTCGAAGGGCGAAGGAGATCACTTTTGGCCTGAACTGTTGCCGGGTGGCCAAGGGGTCTTATTTACGATCCGGGCACTGACCGGCGGTGTCGATGCCGACGAAGTTGCGGTACTCGATCTCCGAACCGGCAACAGCAAAGTCCTTGTGCGGGGTGGCAGCCACGGCCACTACGTATCGACTGGTCATCTTGTTTATGCCGCTGCTGGGACGCTTCGAGCCGTATCGTTCGACTTGGCCCGTCTCGAGACACGCGGCACACCGGTGCCGGTTGTTCCAGCGGTGTTGACAACTTTCTTGGGCGCAGCGGATGCAGTTGTTGCGGACGATGGCACCCTCGTGTACGTGTCAGGCGCGAATCTAATTCCAGGCGAAGGGGTGCCTCGCTTTCTCGTTTGGGTAGACCGTAGTGGGCATGAAACGCCGATTCCAGCGCCGCCGCGACCATACCTCTATCCGAGGCTGGCTCCGGACGGAAGCCGGATTGCATTGAGAGTAGTTGACGATAAACAAGATCTCTGGATTTGGGATCTCGCACGCCAAACGCTCACGCGAGCTACCTTCGACGCGGCTCCCGAGAACTGGCCGGTCTGGACCCCTGACAGCAGGCGATTGATCTTCAGTTCGGAGCGGAGCGGCGCGCGAAATCTGTTCTGGCAGCCTGCCGACGGTACGGGCACGCTGGAGCGGCTAACCGACAGTCGAAAGATCCAGAACGGGATGAACGTAACACCAGATGGTAAGCGTCTCATTTTCACGGAAAACGGCCCAAATGCCTCAGGCGTCGATCTGATGCAATTGACGCTCGACGACAGTCGACGCGTCAGTTCGCTCGTGCGGTCGCCCTTTTCCGAAAGGAACGCCGTCGTGTCACCTGACGGCCGATGGCTCGCGTATGAAGCTGACGACTCCGGCCGCTTTGAAATACACGTGCGCCCATTTCCCGACGTCGACAGTGGCCACTGGCAGTTAACAACCGACGGTGGCACCCAACCACTCTGGGCGCCCAATGGCCAGGAACTGTTCTATGTATCGCCCACCGGCGGTGTTATGCGAATAAATGTTCCGCACGGTTCGATACCGTCGGCGACTTCGCCGGTCCTCTTGCTCAACAAGGGGTATTTGACAGTCACTCCAGGCAATACCGGCCGGTCTTACGACGTCTCGCGAGATGGCCAGCGCTTTCTGATGATCAAAGAGGGTATCCCTAACGAAAATGCTGCACGACCCCAGATCGTGGTCGTTCAGCACTTCGACCAAGAATTGAAGCGACTTGTGCCTGCGAAATAGCGATGTCACTTGCGATAGCTACGCGTATCGGCCCATATGAGATCACCGGCTCTGTCGGAGCAGGCGGTATGGGCGAGGTGTATCGCGCGCGTGATACGCGTCTGGATCGGTTCGTAGCTATCAAGACTCTTCCGGAGCTGTTCGCATCTGATCCGGAACGTCTGGCGCGCTTTGAACGCGAAGCCAAAACGCTTGCTGTCCTGAACCATCCAAACATTGCGCAAATCTACGGTGTCGAAGAATCGAACGGCACTCGCGCGCTCGTGATGGAGCTGGTCGAAGGCCAAACGCTCGCGGATCGAATTGAGCGCGGGCCAATTCCGATCGATGAGGCGCTGCCGATCGCAAAGCAGCTCGCTGAAGCGCTAGAAGCCGCGCATGAACAGGGGATCATTCATCGCGATCTGAAGCCGGCCAACATCAAGGTTCGTCCGGATGCAACCGTGAAGGTGCTGGATTTTGGGTTAGCGAAGCTCACGGAGCCGAAGGCGATTGCAACTTCCAACGCAGCGGTCTTGTCGATGTCGCCGACAATCACCTCGCCTGCTTTGATGTCCGGCGTTGGCGTGCTCCTGGGGACAGCGGCTTACATGTCTCCGGAACAAGCAAAGGGGAAACCAGCAGACAAACGGAGCGATATGTGGGCGTTCGGGTGCGTGCTTTACGAGATGCTCACCGGACGGCGCGCCTTCGGTGGCGACGATGTCAGCGAGACGCTTGCCTCAGTGTTGGCGCGCGAACCCGATTGGACCGTGCTGCCGACCACCGTGCCGTCACCCATTCGCACCCTGCTGCGGCGCTGCCTCGAGAAGGATTGGCGCAAACGGATCGGCGATATTGCCGTCGCTCGGTTCACGATCGAGGAAGTGGGCACCCTCGGCTCGACGGCGTCCGTTAGTGACGTAGAGGTGCAACCGCGCATCGACGCCGCGGTCGCGATGGCACGCGCGCAACTGCGTCGCGCCTTGCGCGTGCGTATGACGCTCTTGACCGCAGGCGCCGTACTCATCACCGGCGCCGCCGTCGGCGCGGTTATTTGGTATGCGACGCGTCCCACCCCGCCGCGCGTTGTCCAGTTGACGGTCGCGATGACACCCGCAACGGCCCTGAGGATCAGCGGTGCCGGTCGCGATCTGGCGATCACGCGCGACGGCTCGCGCATCGTGTACGTTGGCAGCAACGGCACCGAACTCTTTGTCCGATCGCTCGATGCTCTGGACCCGGTGAGCCTGTACAAAGCGGACCGGCAGTTGCGTGGTCCGTTCGTCTCACCCGATGGCCAATGGATCGGCTTCGTCGACAATTTCAACACGCTGAAGAAGGTCGCCATCACCGGAGGGCCAGCGACGACAGTGACCGCGCTTGACGGGCCCTGGGGCGGGGCGGTCTGGATGCCTGATGACACCATCGTCTTCGCGGTAGTGACCTCTGGACTGAGGCAAACGACGTCGGCCGGCGGGGCGGTGAAGGTGCTCTCGCGTCCCGATCGCGCGCGCGGCGAGGGCGGTTACGGATTTCCCGAGGTGTTACCGGGCGGACGCGCCGTGATTTTCACGATTTTGTCGACGACCGGTCGTGACGCGGGTGGCGTGGATGCGGCGCAAATCGCGGTCCTCGATCTTCAGACCCAGAAACAGGCGGTCGTCCTGCGCGGCGGCATCGGGGCGCGTTACGTGGCAAGCGGACATCTCGTCTATGCGGCTGGCGGCGCGCTCCGCGCGATCGCCTTCGATCCACTGACGTTGACGACGCGCGGAACGCCGATCCCTGTAGTCACCGATGTAGCGATTAACGGGGGATTCTACGTCGATGCGGACATTGCGGATGACGGCACGCTCGCCTATGTCCGGGGAACCGGCCCGCCAGTGGCGCAGCGGGCCTTGGTCTGGCTTGATCGACAAGGGCGAGAGACGGCGATCGCCGCACCGCCGCGCGCGTACGTCTACCCGCGAATCAGTCCCGATGGCAGCCGCATAGCGGTCTATGGTGCCGATCAGATGCTCGATCTGTGGGCCTGGGATTTCATGCGACTGACGCTGACACGGTTGACATTTGCGTCCGGTCTCGACTCCTATCCGGTGTGGACCCCTGAGGGCCGACGTCTGTTTTTCGCCTCGGATCGGGAACAACCGGGACGGAATCTATACGCGCAGGCGGCCGATGGAACCGGCGCGGCTGAGCGACTGACCACGAGTCCCAACCAGCAGAATGCCACCGCGATCACACCCGACGGCACGCGGCTGCTCTTCACGGAGAATGCACCACCGACGAATGAAGACGTGATGCAGGTGACCGTGAGTGGAAGCCACACCGTCACGCCTCTGGTACACACGTCCGCGGCGGAACGGAACGGCATCGTCTCTCCTGATGGCCGCTGGCTCGCCTACGAAGCGAACGACTCGGGGCCATTCGAGATCTATGTGCGGCCGTATCCGGACACCGCGAGCGGCCGCTGGCAGGTCTCGACCGGCGGTGGGACGCGGCCCCTCTGGTCGCGCGATGGGCGAGAATTGTTCTACGTGTCGTCGGCCAATGGGATGATGCGCGTCGGCGTTGACCGTGCCGCATCGTGGACAGCGACGGCACCGACGATGCTGCTGAAGGACGGCTCGGTGGTGAGCGCTGAACAGAATGTTGGTCGGAACTACGATGTATCGCCCGACGGTCAACGGTTTCTCGTGGTCAAGCCAGTGAACGCATCGAACGAGGCGCCGCAACTCGTCGTGGTCCAGCACTTCGACGAAGTGCTGAAGCGCCTCGTGCCGACGAAGTAAGGAGGTCTCGTTCTTCCTTCACCTTCGCCTGCGCCTTCCGACGTTCTGCCCAATAGCGTTTCATGCGGGCGGACACTGCCTTCCTCGCTTTCGCTGACATCGTGCGTGTGCGAGTCTGAATTCCCTTGAACGATTTGCGGATCGCCCGTCGGCCCGCAGGCAATCGCAGCTCAGGGAAGGCACGTTCGATCGCGATGATTTCCGCGCGGAGCCGTTTTACCGTGACTTCGGCCCCGGTGCGATTCACGGAGTCGCGCGGTGGTCAGGTTAGGGTCTTTGCCATCTGTAGACCTCGATAGTGATTCTGACCTGATCGCCGCCTCGCTCTTACGTCAAATCGTCGTTCCGCCGATCCACTGGACGGTCGAGACGTGGGTTTGCCAACAACTCAAAGTCCGTTTCACCGCAACGGGTGCATTCTCGATAACGCATCCACGGGCCTGGTTCCCGGGACACCCAAGGGCCCCACCGATGGTCGATCGATGTAGGTTTCGAGCACGTGAAGCAGCGACTGCAGATCTTGACCGTCGTGCATTCCGAAATCTGTCTATCAGCGCCCCACTGATGAGCTGTCTCAACTCGCTCCGTGTAACTGCAACGAGCGCACGATCGGCGGCGCTCGCATGAGTTGGGCCTAGCATATTGCGGCTCACTGAGCTGGTGGGCGGCGAACCGACGCCTTACAAATTGACAGCGCAGGCATGTTTGGTGTTGCTCGCATGATCCTTCTGTCTCGTACTGCCATTCACCCCAGCGATGATCGAGGTGTCTGCAAATGACCTCGGTGAGGAGGTTCATCATGCGCTCTCGAATCGCGAAACTCGCTGATTGCCGTGACTTCGGCGCCAGTGCGCGCGAAATCGCGGAGACGGTCCGCGGTGAGATTCGGGGCACCAGTTCAGGACCATCCTGTAGATTCTTGATCGGTCGAGCGCGCAGGCGAATGCCTGGAAGTTGGAGCGAGGATGATTGAGCGCGTGAGGCATTGACGGCACATCCATCTGATTTCAAATTCAAGAAGTTGCGGGTTGCACCCGCGCAGCGTCGTTCAGGATGTGGAAGCGCACTGCTGCGGCGCGCTGAGGAGTTCGCACGCGAACCCGGCTGCGACGTGGTGTATCTCTCGACCTACTCCTTTCACGTTCGAGGAGTGGAACCGCGAGACGGGCAGCAACCGCCGACGTGAATCGGACTAGTGGCGCTACCGAACAGAAACCAACGTGAGTTGCCTGTAAAGCTGCTTCCACGAACCCTGCTCTTTGACGTAAACGGCAGTGATTCGCACTCGCGCGCTGGTCGTATTCAGATACATGATTGTTGCCAGATTGCCAAAGATCCGGATCGTGTGGTTGCTATGTTCTGGATCAAACCGTGCGTTCGTCCCCGCTGCCACCGCTGCCAATGCTTCACCGCGTGAAGCAGCATGCCCGTTGAAATCCACTCTCACGTAATTCGCAGAGGTGAGGTGCTCGTAGGACGCCAGGTCTCGGCGCTAAAACGATTCGTTCTCCAGACGTTGTGTTGCGACGAGTGCCCGCTCTTCGGCTGTTTTCCCGGTCGGCCAACTTGTGGGTCGCGGCGGGTTGGTCACAGGCGGCAAAGATACGGGCACCGTCGCGATGGTCGTTAATTGAGACTGGACGAGTCGCCAACCGTTCTCGCCCTTGACCCAAACGTGGAGGAAGCGCTTTCGAGAATCGGCAGTCTCGATGCCTGTGACTAATGTCGCGCGACTGAATTGTTCCACCGACACTTCCGAGACTGAGACTTCGGGCGTAGCTGCAACATCAACACCTGTAGAGACGGCACCTGTATCAGCGATGTGAATCGCATCCGCCGCAACGATCCTGGCAAGCTGCGTGCGGTTCGCCGTTTGAGTCGCGAGCCGAAAAGCGGTCTCCATCGACGCAATGCCCTGAGCTGTCGCCAAACTGGATGTGGAGACGCAGAAGGCAATCAAAACGAATGTGCGGAGTGTCAAGCAACGCTCCTTGCTAGTTAGGCCTACTGCCCCGAAAGTTCCGGGTTAAGTGTGATTCTTACGGGTTGCTTTCCCGGCTGCGTTACGTCGCGCCGCCCAATACTTCCGCGTCCGCTCACTCACGGCCTTTCGCTGTGCTGCGGTCATATTGCGTCGCTTACGTTGCCTCGCCCGATCAACAGTGTGCTGTTCCCCTGGCGTGCGCGGATGTCAACGAACGCCGCGCTTGTTTTCTGATGCGATGAACTCGCGGATCGCAGCGGCAAATTCGGGACGACGCATGGCTCCGCGCTCGCCGGTGTGAGTGGCACCATCGATCACAACGAGTTTCAAGTTTGGCCGGAGTTTCTTCAACGCCTGAAGGTCCGGTAGATTCTCGTCAAGACTTCCCACGATCGCCACCGTTGGGACTTTCACTGCCGCCACGTGCGCCGGTGTTGCTGCCAGCTCCTTGAATCCCCGATCCACTGCGGCATTTGCAAACCTGTCTACGTTCGGGTTCGCCATGCATGTTGTGGAGAGCCTGCGAAGTGTTTCTTCGGAGGGTGGCTCACTCGCAGGGGCAGTGCGGCGCACAAGAGTGGGACTCACGCATTCGCGCTCCGTTTCGGACGCGACCTTCTCCCACAAGGCGGTATCCTCGGCGGTCCAGTGAAATGGTCCAGTGCCGCCTCCAAGTGTCGCGGTTACGAAGCGGTCAGGATGGGAGACAAGCAACTCGGAGACAATCCACGCGCCCATCGAATACCCAACGATGTTCGCGCGGCGAATCCCGAGATGATCCAGCAAACGGACAACATCCAGCCCCATTTGGCGGCCATACGCAGTCGCGTTGTGTGGTTTTCCGCTCTTGCCGTGCCCGCGCGCATCGAGAGCAATAACTCGGTGATCCCGCGCAAGGTCGGGCGCGACTCCTGAATCGTTCCACTCTTCCAAACTCCGTCCGTTGCCGTGCAGTAGAACGATTGCATCCCCGTGACCCTGATCGGTGTATCGGATGCGAACCCCGCCCGAATCGAAGAAATGGTCCTCGCCATGAGCGGCAGCCGCCATCGACACACCGCACAGCACCAGAACAGAGATCATCATCGGTTTCATTGACGGCCTCTAACGGCGTGTTCCACGATGCTATGCGATGTGAAGCTGCTGTATCCGCTCCCAGCGAGGCGCTGAACCGCGGTAAACTGAGCTTTAAGACTTCGCCCAACGATCAACATCTATGAACATCGCCCAAGTTGACGGCCGCGCGCCACCGTCAACGCAGGCTCTTTCTCTATGCGGGTCGGTCCGAGTGCCACATGTCGCGGTAGATTTTCCAGGATCCATCCGCCTGCTTCCGCCACAGCGTGAAATGACTCCCGTGATCGGCCACCCCGCCAGCGACCAAATCGTATAGACCGCGTTCGTAGGCGAGATCGATGGGGCCGTCTATCTCAACTTCGGTGAGGTCGATCCGGGCTATCGTCGGTAGCCTGACAGGTAGGCACGAATCTTTGCGGGCGTGTCCAGCGGCGGGCTGTTCGAAGGCATGACGACTGCCGCATCGTCGTAGGACTGCATGAACTCATCCCAATCCGCTGCCCTCAAGGCGCTGACTTGCCTTTCGCGGGCGGCGCGAATCGCCGCCACTTGTGCGGCATCCAGAGCGCCAACCACGTCTGCCATACGTCACCTCCTCTGAAGCGGCTGCATCTTACACTGTCGGCGCAGCGAGTGAAGGGATTGTTGTTCGCTGTGGGTTGCGTTTTTCGGTTCTTGCGTCGCAGCCATGGTTGGACGACTCATGCGGACACCAACTTCGGGCGAATGGTGAAAGCGCCGCGACATGCCACGACAAGGCGCGATCAGGGCATGGTGTCACGGGGCGGTTCGCCTCCGTGTGGAACCTACTTCGCCCGCACCCAGCGAATGGTCTGCGGATTCGCCGCTGGGCCGTTGTTATTGCGTATCGAAGTCAGCACGAGGGTGTCACCGTTCAGGGTCAACGTGAGTTCGTTCCAAAGGCCGGGCACCATGAAGCCGGGATTTTTCGCCACCATCGGCACCAAACGCAGCGTATTGCCGGAAACGGTGAATGTTCCCGCGTTCGATGTGAACGGACCCCAAATCGCGCGGAGCTGGTCGGCGGTTGCCTTTGCTTCGCCGCCCTCACCGAAATTCGGGCGACTGGAATCGGTTACGTATTGCGTCGAGTAATGGTTGCCGACGAACAGGATGAACCCGGTCGGTTTGTTGGGTAGATCAGCCGGAGGTTTGGCAAAGCTGACGCTTTGAATGCTCCAAGCGCCTTCGACTGGCGAGGGCTTCGATTGAGCGTTCACCCAGGCTGTCAATCCAACAAGGACCGCGACACCGACGCCGATAGAACCGACTGTTCTCCGCATTGCGGTCCTCATTGTTTCAAAAACGGAATCTGAGGCGCGCGAATTATAGCGAGTGCTGCTGTTTCAGCCGCCATCAGCCGTACACCTTCAGCGGCGAGACGTGACAGGACATACACGCCCTTCCGTCAGGAACGCGTGCGCCGCTATTTCGACGAGATCTGCACCAGGATACCGTTTGGATCGCGCACGCCCACGGCCGTGCGGTCTGCGGTGATCTGAGCGTTCGCCGCAGGAAGGCGGCTCTTTACCGCTGCCTCGATCGCATTCGCATCAAATCGAGCAACTCCGACCCCGAAGTGATCGACAATCTGCCGGTCCGGCGAAGTTCGCAACGAGATCGACGATCCCGCCATGTCCAGGTGCCAATTGTCAGGCGTGTCTTTGCGGACCAACCGGGCGCCGAACAACTTCGCGTAGAAGTCGCGTGTCGCTTCAAGGTCCTTTACGTTCAATTGCAGGTGATTGAGAGTACTGCCGGCGACGGCTGGTGTCGCTGGTTGCGCCTGTGCACCCGCAGATGTGAACCCGATGAGCGCAAGGCCGGTCAGCAGTTCACGACGGGAGAGCCGGCCATGGTCATAGCGGTCTAGGAGTTCATCGAGAGCAATCATGATTCCTCTCCGATTTGAAACAGCGGTCCGCGTCGGCGGAACGCGTCGAATTATACGTTCGTCTCGGCCAGCGCCGACGTCTTGAAGCCGTGATGGTGACAGGTGATGGTGGTGAGACCGTTCGCTATCCTCTGTTGCTGGAAAAATGAAAAATCCGAGTTGGTGGTTTTCCGTTTACGAGTAAGAGAAGGTAGCCGGTCCCTTTCACCTCTCACCCTTGTCACCGATCGAACGTCAAGGGATCGCTTCGTGCCTATTTCGCCGTACTAGATTCGCGGGGCGGGTCAGAAGCTGGACGCAGTGCTTCAGGAGCGACTCATTAATTGGGGC
>JBKPTT010000215.1:0-32149 GCA_046735635.1 Acidobacteriota bacterium
TGTAATAGGCGCCGGCGCCGGCGCCGACTCCCGCGAGCACGATGATGATTACGATGAGTCTTTTCATATCTCTGATCTCTCTGTCCGAGTGCTTCGGGAGTCCCCCTTAGGCCTTGAGCGCTACTGGCCGCCGCCTCCGACCGCCTGGCCCACGCCGTTGGCGCCGCCGCCGACAGCGCTAACGGCGCGCGTCCCGACATGCTGCACGGTCTCGAAGTTGACGAGCGCCTTGCGGTAATTCAGGACCGAGCGCAGTTCCGCGTTGCGCGCATCGACGAAGTCACGCTGTGCCTGCACCACCTCGTAGTTGGTGGCCATGCCGACCTGCATCTTGCTCTGCGCGGATTCGAGCTTCTTCAGCGCGAGCTCGCGCGCCGCGACGGTCGACTGCACGCTTTCGAGCGTCGCCTGAACGTTCAGCGCGGCGTCCGTGACATCGGTGGCGATCTGCAATTCGAGGGCCTTCAGATTCACCTTTGTCTGCTCGAGCGAGAGCTTCGAGCGGGCGACGGTAGCTTCTTGTGTGCTCTGGCCGATCGGGTAGGCAAACGTGAGCCCCAGGGTCCAGGTCGGCGCATCGAAGCCCGTGATGTTGCGAAGCGCATCGAAGTAGCCTGACTGCTGAAGGAGGGTGTTCGTGGTCGTCGAAATGCCCGTGATGGGATCAGTCACCCGGGAAGTCGTGAAGATCGGTCCGCCCAGACCGTTCAGCCCGTAGTTTGCGGTCAGGTTCAACTGTGGCTTCGTCGCATCGACCTGATTCTGCAGGTTGATATCGGTGATCGCGAGGTTGTTCTTCGACTGCTGCAGGTCCGTCCGCTGGCTGAGCGCGCGCGTGACTGCGGCTTCGAGGTCGATCGGCTCGGGCGCAGACGGCGGACGATCGACCGGATTGATCGAGGACGTCCACAGTGGATCGTCCGTGCCGCTCACGATGAGCCGCTTGAGCGCGAGCTCCGAGGTCCGCACGCTGGCCTGCGCCGTCACGAGCTGATTGCGCCGCGCGGCGGCTTCAGCCTGCGCGGACACCACGTCGATTGGAGCGAGGGTGCCGATTTCGACCCGCGCCTGGTTGTCCTTGATCAGCTGGTTTGCGAGGTCGAAGGAGTACTGGGCCGCTCCGACTGCCTCGATGGCGTACACGAGATCCCAGTACGCGTTGCGGACGTTGGCCTGCGTCGTCGCCGTCGTCGCCGTCAGCGAAATCTCGTCGTTCTGCTGCGAGATGCGCGTCGTCTTGATCGACGCACGCGTGTTGTCGATGGCGCGTCCGCGCCAGAGCGGCTGCGTGTAGTTGGCCACGAGGCCCGACTGGAACTGCGGGTTGCGGATATTGACCGAGCTTGGGCTGTTGAAGCGGCTGTTCGTCCAGTTGACGGTGTAGTTGCCTCCGCCCCAGAAGATGTTCTGGGCGATCCCCGCCGTCCACCCTTCGCGGACGCTCGTCGTCGGCGCGGTGATGCCCTGCGTCGTGACGCGCGGCAGGTCGGTCGTCCTGTTGTTGTTCACCGTCGACGTGAGGTTCACGCGGTAGTTCGCCTGGAGGCCGGCCATCGTGAAGTCCTGCAGTTGCGGCGTGATGCGCGCCACCGAGATGTCGATGTTGCGCTCCGTCGCGCGAGCGACGGCGTCGTCGAGCGTCAGATCGACGCGTGGCCCCGGCGTTGTGAACGCTGAGCCGGGCGTCTGTCCGTTGGCAGGGGCGGCCGGCTGCGGCGCGCCGTTCTGCGCCTGCGCCTGCGCGATGAGCTGTCGAACGTGTTGAATGCTGGTGTCCTGCGCGGCCGCGGGGAATGCGGCGGCGAGAACGAAGCCGGCGGCAGCCAGCGTGCGTGCGGTCTTACTCACGAATCCCTCCAGAGATTGAGTGCGAAAGAGTGGCCTGCGATCAGCGGCCAGGGTCGTTGTTCTTACGACGTTCGGCCTCGCGCCGTTCGAACATCGCATCGAGCTTGGCCCGCTGCTCGGGGGTCAGCAGGCGGTGCATACGGTAGAGCATCACCGTCCGTTTCGTGGTGAGGTTTGCACGCGCCTGTTCCGCCTGGGCGACCTGCCTGGCGACGATCGATGCGTCCGCGGTTCCCTCTTTGATCAAGCTCGTCACGGCATCGTCGAGCTTGTCGAGTTCTTCCTTGGCAGCGCGGAGGCTCGGCAGGGTCTCCTGAAAGATGTCGTCGATGTCCTTCGACTGCTTGTCGGAGATCCCGAGCTCGGCGCGCGTGTCCGGGGCTTTCCACCACGGTACTCGGTGCTCGCCACCACGACCTTCGGCGGCTTGTCCCGGCTGGGCTGGCGGCGCGGCGGGTCGCTGATCACCCCGTTGTCCCCCGCCGTCGCAGACCAACGTCTCGGCCGAGACCGGCGCGGCGCAGACCAGCACAGCTGCGAAAACCCAAGCGGTACGCCTTGTCATAAAACTTCGTTGCTCCGGCAGTGATGACTGGGCGTATTACGACCGCAGGCGTCCAAGTGTTTACCTTCCATTGTGGAATGGATTGCGCGCGGAGACGCCGGTGTCACACTTAAATCACTGATTGCGGACGAGATCCGCGGTGGCAGTCGCATTGCAATGTCGCTTGCCGCAGCGGCGGGTTCCCGACCAGCATCAGGGGGCCATCCCGCGGAAACGGAGCGTGGGTCGTGCGTATCGCGCTGGCGGCGTGGTTGACGTTGGCTCTAATCCTCGTCGGACTCGGTGTCGGGCGCGCGTCCGATCGCGATGAGACTGTCTTGACCGCGAAGGTCTCGTCGGCCGATCACGAAACGGAGGAGGGGTACTTCACGCTGGGGGACAACGCGACCGTCATTGCGAAGCCCGGCAGCGACCTGTATCGCTTCCTTGCGCGCCAACGGGGCCACAAAGTCAGGATCGTCCTCCAGGACGCGGGAGGACCCGAACTCTCCCGACTGGAACGCTGAAGGGATCAAATGAATTCTGGCAGTTATCGCAAGTCCGGCGATTCACGCGAAGCGGCGAAGTCATCGAGCTTACGAATGACTTCTCCGACGATGTTGTTGGGCGTAGATGCCCCGGCGGTGAGGCCGACGACGACTGCGCCCGACCTCGGCAGCCAGTTGCGCGTAATTGTTTCCATCCCTGTCGTCGTTGACGGCGCGCCGACCGGTCGATGGCGCACCTCCTCACGGGAGATCAGGCACGAGGGATCCGCGATGTGATAGGTGTGCACGCGCTCGGCGCAGATGCGCGCCAGATTGCACGTGTTGCTGCTGTTATACCCACCCACCACGACCATTAGATCCAACGCCTGCTCGGCGAGAAGCGTGACCACGGCGTCCTGACGCTCCTGGGTCGCGCTACAGATCGTGTCGAACGCGCGGAATCTGACCGCGAGCTCCGCCTCGCCGTACCGATCGCGTATCGCCTCGCGGAACATGTCGCCAATTTCGAGCGATTCCGACATGAGCATCGTGGTCTGATTCGCGCATCCGATTCGTTGCAGATCGCGATCGGGATCGAATCCGGGGGACACCGCGTCGCGGAACCGGTCGAGCAGCTGCGCGCGATCGCCGCCCGTTCGAATGTAATCGCAGACGATCGCGGCCTCCTCGCGATCGAGCACGACGAGGTAGCGGCCTTCAGGGTATTTGAGCGCCTGGGACGCCGTTGCGCGCGTCTCCTCGTGCTTCACTTTGCCGTGAATGATCGACGTGAACCCGTCCTGTGCGTACCGCACGACGTTCTTCCAGACGTTCAGCACCGACCCGCACGTGGTGTCCACGAGCGTGCAGCCCTGCGCTGAGAGCCGCGCCATGTCGCCGACCGTCACTCCAAACGCTGGAAGAATCACGACGTCGTCCGGACCGAGGATGTGGGATTGTTCGTCCGGGTCGGAGAGAAACCGGATCCCTGCCACACGGAGTTGATCGTTGACGTGCGGGTTGTGAATGATTTCGCCGGTGAGGAAGACGTTGCGGCCTGGGAACCGGCGGCGAGCCTGGTAGGCATAATCGACGGCGCGATCGACCCCGTAGCAGAACCCGAACTCGCGCGCGAGGTGTACCGTAAGGCGGCCGCTCTGGTGCCGGAAATCGGCGGCGCGCACGCGATCGACAGTTGCGCTGTCGTACGCAGCAGCGAGCTCTCCGGCGACGGCCTCTTTCATGTCGAGGCCTTTGCGGAAAATCAGCGGTTGGGGCGAGCCCACAATCTACCTGGTGTGTTCACCCGCGCGCGGCGTGAACGCGTCGATCGCACGCAGTTCCGCCGGCGCGCGCGAGATCGAGGCGTCAAGCTCGGATAGGAATAGTTCTTCGCGGCCGCCGGGCCTCGGAAGTGGAACGGCGGTGGCCGAGGCTGGTGTCGCCGTCGCCGTCAACCGCGCATCGACCCCGCCGTGGGCACCAAGCGAATGCCGGAGATCAATCAACTGACCAACGCCGACGCCCAGAATGAGTCCCGCGGCGAGTCCTGCCGCAACCCAGCGCGACGCGTTCGAGGAGCGCGACGCCAGCGGCTGCGTGAACGTCGGGAACGCGATCACACGGGCCGGACGCTCGGCGGCCTCCAGCCGTCGCAGAACCTGCGCGCTCTGGGCCGCCAGCCGCTCGGCGGGGAAGTGTTCATCGGCTTCGCCGACCCCGTCGAACCGAATTCCTTCCAACCAAGAGGTAAGCTCGGCGAACCGATTGCGACACGCGGTGCAGCGCTCCAGATGCGGATGTGCGAGAGGACCGCCCGCAAGCATTCCATCGGTGAGGAGCGAGACCAGCGCGGCCTCGTCGAGGTGGGCGCTCAGTCTCAATCGGTTAATGATTGACACGTCGTTTCTCCACGTTCATGCCGGCTGTGGCGCTCTCTCCGAGGAGAGTGCGCAGCTTCCGGATCGCCCGAAACAGGTGGACTCGCACGGTCGATTCGTTCAGCCCCGTCAACGCGCTGACCTCGCGCGACGTGCAGCCTTCGTAATGGCTCAACATGAACACGGAACGCTGTCGTTCCGGAAGCCGCGAAAGCGCACGCGCGAGCGTCCGTCGCCGTTCACGGGCGAGCAGGTGATCCTCGGGAGAGGGGCCGCTGCCCGCAACCCGCTCCCCGAAATCCCGCTCGCCACCAGGGCCGTCGGGCATCGGGGCGACCCATTTCTCGCGCCGGGTGCGCGCCTTGATACGGTCCAGGCATCCATTTATCAGGATGCGCGTGAACCACACCTCGAACGGCAGCTCTTCGCGGAATGACGCAAGATGCTGGTACGCCTTTACCAACGCGTCCTGCACGGCCTCGTCTGCCTCGGCGGCGTCGCGCAGGTAATGGAATGCAATCCGCGATGCGCGCCGTTGATGCCTGCCCACCAGCTCCGCGTACCGCTCGCGCGCCTCGGCGTGCCGGCCTTCCGCCTGCATCGCCTTGACGGCCGATGCCGCGGCGGTATCCGCCTCACGGCCGTGAAGGCCCGCTGCCTGAGCTCCTGTCATGAATACGCCACAAATTGCCGGGACGTTTACGCGTCGCTGGGGATCCGGCTGCACGGCGGCAGGATCGTTCCTTATTATATTGCTGATTTTTGATTGTTGATTGCTGATTGGGGGGCCTGAACGCCACCCTACTCGCGGCGGCGTGCGCGGGCAGATTCATGCTGGTTGGGCGCTTCAGCCCCGCCAACGGACTTTGGCCCGACCGTTACCCGCCGGCCAGCGTGACGATCTTCGTATGCGGAAAGTACGTCTGCAGGATGGCCGCGAGCTTCTGGCCCGCGCGGACGCGAGCGAGCGCACCCGCTTGGCATAGCCCAACGCCGTGGCCGAACCCGCGGCCTTCGAAGAAAAAGACCGGGCCGCGCCGTGAGACTTGAAAGAGCGTGCTGCGGATCGCTTTGGCCCCGAAGGTGCTCGACACGGCGTCGCGAAACTCCTCTCCACGCACGATGCGATCGACCGATCCATGCAACGCGATGCGTTCCGCGCGGCCCGCGGCGTCGCGCTGCAGCACCTCCAGTCCGTCGAACCGCGTTCCGACGCGCGTTCGCGCATCCGCATTGAGCGCGCGCACAAGATCGACCTGCCGCGCCTCGTACTTCCAACTCGAGTGCGCGTGCTCCGCCGCACCGTCATCAGCGACTGACGCAAGGTACGGCTGGCCGGAGCCTCCCCACACGTCGTCGGATCGGCTCGTGTGTCCACCGCAGTCTGCATGGAACAGCGCAGAGGCAATCGAGCCGTTGAACCACAGCACTCGTCCCGCTGTGTGCTTGACCGCTTCAGCCGACAGAGCTGCCCAGCGCGAGGTCGTAAGCCGCGACGGCTCGTAGAGCTGGCAGTGCGTCGAGGAACACAAGTCGAATCCTTCCGCGGCGTGGCGGCCAAGATGCGCGAGCGCGTAAGTCCGGGCCACGACCGCTTGCACCTCGAACATCTGCTCGGTTGAAGCGGCGTCACTCGAAGCCGCTGGTGCGAATTCCGAAAGGATGGTGGCGCGAATGTACTCCTCGAGCGGTACCTTCCGAATCGTCAGCCTGTTGCCTTCCTTCGTTCCGACCCGGACGTAGGCAGGGGTGCGTGTCGCCTCACCCGGAAGGGCTGTGCGCGAACCGGGCCGCGAACACCCAGCCGCGGACGCTACGATGACAAACACGATCCAGACGCGCTTCATATCGGATTTATCGGAAACAGCCCGTTATAAACTTAGCGCGCAATGCCGCGGATCCTGCTCATCGACGACGACGCGGCGGTCCGCGAGAGTATGTCGCGCACGCTGAGATCGGCAGGGTACACGGTTCAGTCAGCGGCCTCCGGCGAAGAGGGCCTCGCCGCCGCCCGCGCGGGCAGCTTCGACGTCATTCTCTCCGACATGCGCATGTCAGGCATCTCGGGCCTCGACGTGCTCAGGAAACTGCGCGACGCGCGCGTCGATTCCGTCTTCATCATCATGACGGGCTTCGGCACGGTCGACACCGCCGTCGAGGCCATGAAGCTCGGCGCCGTCGATTTCGTCCAGAAGCCGTTCTTCCGCGACGAGTTGCTGATGCGGGTGCACGGTGCCGCAGAACGGCGGCAGCTCGCGCGCCAGGTCGATCTGCTGCAGCGCCACATTCGTGCGGGCGGTCCCATGGATGCGCTGCTCGGCGAAAGCGCGGTGATGAAACAGGTGAAGGAGACGATTCGTCGGGCGGCGGCGGTGCCCGGCACCGTTCTCATCACGGGAGAAACGGGTACCGGGAAAGAGTTGGCGGCACGCGCGATTCACGCGGGCAGCCCCCGGGCCGAGCGGTTGTTCGTCACCTTGAACTGCGCCGCGCTCACCGAGTCGCTGCTCGAAAACGAGCTGTTCGGCCACGGAAAGGGCGCATTCACTGGCGCGGAATCGCCGCGCGCCGGGTTAATCGAGCACGCCGCGGGCGGCACGCTGCTGCTCGACGAAATCGGGACGATGTCGAGGGGCCTCCAGGCAAAGCTTCTTCGCGCGCTCGAATCCGGTGAAGTGCGGCGCATTGGCGAGAACGAAACCCGCACGGTCGACGTCCGGTTCGTCGCGGCAACGAATGTCGATCTGCAAAGCGCGGTTGACGCCGGAGAGTTCCGGAGCGACTTGTTCTATCGCCTGAACGTTCATCGCGTTCACATGCCTCCGCTCCGCGAACGCACCGGTGACGTCCGGCTGCTCGCGGAGCATTTTCTCGCGCGTTATGGGGCTTCTGCGGGCGTGACGGGCTGCAGCGCGCGTGCGTGGGAGTTGATCGAGGCGTATCCCTACCCTGGCAACGTTCGGCAGCTCGAGCACATCGTTCAACGTGGGGTCGCCATCTCACGCGGACCGGAACTGCAGCCGGACGACCTGCCGGAGGAAATCGTCGCGCCGAAAGCGCCTGCGTCTGCCCCGGAGGGAACCGTCGCGGCCGCGCGGGAACGCGCCGACCGCGAAATGCTCGTCGCGACCCTCGCCCGGCATGGCGGCGAAATCGGGGCGGCGGCGCGGGAACTCCAGATCAGCCGCACGACGATGTGGCGCCTGATGAAAAAGTACGGACTGCGCGAATAGCGTTTCACACCCGAAACAGACCGGCGTTTCACGTCTGAAACATCGAACGCCTCGGCTTCCGAGGCAAAATCCGGTAACCGCCTCGAACTACGCCAGATGCGCATCGTGCGCGCACGTGCGCGGGGCAGGCGCGGCTCTTGCCAACAGTTGTTCGACGCGCATGACTTCGGACAATCAGCGGCTCGTCTGGGAGCTGCAGACGATCAACGAAATCGCCGACGGCATCTCGCGATCGCTGGAGCTCGAACACGTGCTCCACGGCGCGCTGCAGCGGACGCTGCGTGCGATGGACGCCGTCGTCGGTTCGATTGACATCAAGAACCGGGTCACCGGCGAGTTCGAGGAGAAGGCGTATGTGGGCCCGCGGCTGATGCGGGATATCTGGACCGCCGTGACGCCCCTCGCGCGGCCGAGCGACCGCGTGGTCGCGACGCGTTCGGCATTCGTCGTGGACGACCTGCGCGCGATCCTTCCGGTCGGCTACGACGCCCGGCTGCCCGTGTTGAGCTCGCTCGGCGTTCCGATCATGGCGGGCGACGAGCTGCTCGGGACGATGACCGTCGGCGCCGAGCCGGTCGCGCGGTTCGGGCTCGACGATCAGCGGCTCATCGCGGTGATCGCCGGGCAGATCGGCGTGGCCGTCCAGAACGCCCGGCTTCACGATTCGGTCCGCCGCGGCAAACGGGAATGGGAACAGACCTTCGATGCGATCAGCGACGCGATTGCCGTCTACGACAGCGCCGGCATTCTGTTGCGCGGCAACCGGGCGCTCGCGGCGCTCATGGGTCGCAGCGTGACCGACCTGCCCGGCGCGACCTGCAAGGACGTCGGATTCTGTACGGAAGCCGGCGAGCACTGCACGATCACGAATGCGCTCGATCCGCGCGGGACCCGGCTCGAGTTCACACGCGCCGACGGGCAGATCTTCAGCGTGACGACGTTCCCGGTCGCCGGCGCGGAGGCCGGCGCGTGGGTGGTGCAGGTGGCGAAGAACGTGACCGAGGACATCCGTAGCGCGCGGCGCCTGCAGCAGATGAGCGACGAGCTCGCACAGGCCAACGCGCGCTCCGTCGCGGCCTTCGAACAACTCAAGTCCACACAGGCGCAGCTGCTGCAAGCCGAGAAACTGTCGGCAATCGGACAGCTGGTGGCGGGCGTGGCGCACGAGTTGAACAACCCGCTCACGAGCGTGATCGGCTACGCACAGCTTCTCGAGGACGAGATCGACAGCGCGCGCGAAGTGCGGCCGTCGGCGGAGCTCGCGCAGGATTTGCGGCGCATCGCGGAGGAGTCGGAACGCGCCGCGCGAATCGTTCGCAACCTGCTCGCGTTTGCCAGACGACAGTCGGCGGCCCGCACGCAGCAGGACGCCGCAGACCTGTTCGGCCGCGTGATCTCGCTCCGAGCCTACGAGCTACGCCTCAACGGCATCGAGCTCATCACCGACTTCGAGCCGAACCTTCCAGCGGTCGTCGTTGATGCCAGTCAGCTGCAACAGGCCCTGCTCAACCTCGTGCTGAACGCGGAGCAGGCGATGCGCGGCCGCGCGGTCAAGCGACTGCACGTCGGCGCGACCTCCGATCGCGAAGCCGGGCTCCTCCGGATCTTCGTCCGCGACACGGGGCACGGCATCGATCCAGCCAATCTCTCGCGCATCTTCGATCCCTTCTTCACGACGCGCGAGGTGGGCGAGGGGACGGGACTCGGCCTGAGCATCTGTTACGGCATCGTCCGGGATCATGGCGGCCAGATCTCGGTCGAGAGCGTCGTGAACAGCGGAACGATGTTTTCGGTCCTTCTGCCGGCGCGCCTGCAGGACTCGGCGAGCGAGATGATCGTCGTCGCGCAGACCGAGCAGGGGGAGCGGGACTACGTCGCCGCCGCGCTCGCGGGTTGGGGATACAACGTCCTCGCCGTCTCCGGAAGCGCCGACGCACTCCAGGCCGTGCGGCAGCGGGTGCCGTCCATCATCTTCGCCGACCGTGCCGTTCTAGGCGCAGATCTCCCGGGCTGGGGCGCCGCGCTCGCCGAGCGTCCCGCGCTGTCGCTCGTGCTCGTCTCGCTGTCGTCCGATGACGGCGAGGTCGATCGGTTCGGGCGCGAGCGAGCGCGCGCCATCGTCGCACCGCCGTTTCAGTTGCGGGACATCCGGTCCGCGGTGAAAGCCGCTTCCAAGGAGTGTGTATGACAGGGCAGCAGCCGATGCTCATCGTGGTGGACGACGAGCAGGGCATCCTCGACGTCGTCAGCCGGTTCGCGCGGCGGGCAGGTTTCGACGTGACGGCGTTCTCGGGCGGGCGCGAGGCGATCGCGCTGCTGCAAACGCGGCATGCCGACGTCGCGATGGTCGACCTGCGCATGCCCGATATCGGCGGCCTGGACGTCATCCGCGCGATTCGGGAGATCGATCCCCGTTGTCAGACGGTGCTGATGACCGGGTATGCGACCGTCGACACCGCGGTCGAGGCGATCAAGCTGGGCGCGATGGATTACCTGAGCAAGCCGCTCGATTTTGCCCGGCTCGAGCAGCTGCTGGCCGCCATCCGTGAGGACATCGAGCGGCGCCGCAGCATTCTCGCGCTCGAGTCCGACGTCGCGAAGCGTCTGGAGTTCTGCGGAATGATCGGGCGCGGGCCCGTGATGGAGGAGCTGTTCGGGATGATCCGGCGGCTGGCGCCGCACGTCCGCACCGCGCTCATCACCGGCGAAACGGGCGTCGGGAAGGAGCTCGTCGCGCGAGCGCTCCACCAGACCGGGCCTCGCCGCGATCGCCGGTTCATCACGATCAATTGTTCGGCCGTGGTCGAGACGCTTTTCGAAAGCGAGTTGTTCGGCCACGTGCGCGGCGCATTCACCGGTGCGACCGAGAACAAGCCGGGCCTGTTCGAGCTCGCCGACGGAGGAACGTTGTTCCTCGACGAAATCGGCGAGCTGCCTGCGTCGGTGCAGGCCAAGCTGCTGCGCGTGCTGGAGCTCGGCGAAGTTCATCGCGTCGGGTCCCTCGAGGCGCGGCGCGTCAACGTGCATGTCATCGCCGCAACCAACCGTGACCTGCGTATGGAAGTGGCGGCAGGGCGATTCCGCAGCGACCTGTACTACCGGCTCAACATCGTCGAGGTGAAAGTCCCGGCGCTGCGGCAGCGGCGCGAAGACATTCCGTACTTGACGGCGTCGTTCGTACGCGACATCAGCGACCGGCTGCAGAAACAAGTCGCCGGTCTGACGCCGGGCGCCGAGCGGCTTCTGGCTTCCGCCGAATGGGAGGGGAATGTCAGGGAGCTTCGCAACGTCATCGAACGCGCCTGCATTCTCGCAGACGGCGATTTCATCACCGAGCGCGAGCTGGCCGCCTGCGTGCCGGCTCCGCCTGTTCGCCCACTTGTCCGACACGTTGATGCCGTCGGTTCGGCCCCGTCGGCCGCCAGCGAGAAGGATCTGCTCGTCACGGTCGAGCGGGATCACATCCAGCGTGCGCTCGTGCGTGCCGGGGGCAACAAGAAAGCCGCGGCGAAGATGCTTGGGCTGAGCCGGCGGGCTCTCTATCGCAGGCTCGAACGGCTCGATCTCGCGGGCACGATCACACGCCGCCGCGACGCGGTTGTGATGGGGGACGACGCCGATAATCCTGATGGAGTCGGCGCGGGCGCTTAGATGATGGGAGATACCGAGGGTACGGCGGTTCGCGACGGCACTGAACACTCGCAGACGGTGCTCGTCGTGGACGACGAGAACAACGTCCGGGACATCATGTCGCGCTGGCTCCGGTCCGGTGGCCTCAGCGTCATCACGGCTGCCGACGCCGAGGAAGCGCTTCGCCGCGTAGAGAGCTCGACACCTGCCGTCGCGCTGTGCGACATCCGGTTGCCCGGACACGACGGACTCTGGCTGGCCGCGGAGATTCGGAAGCGGTATCCCGAGACGGCGGTCATCATGGCGACGGGCGTTCAGGACGTCGCTCCCGCGGTGCAGACGCTGCGCCAGGGAGTCGTCGACTATCTCACCAAGCCGTTCGGGCGCGAGCGTCTGCAGGACGCCGTCACGCGCGGTCTCGAATGGCACCGTTCGGCCTGTGACGCGCGCCGCTGGCGCGAATCGCTCGAACAGCAGATGGAGGCTCGCCGGACCCGGTTGAGCGACGCCATCGCGGCAATCCGCGTCGACAGCGCCGAGTCGCTCGACGCCATGCTCTCGATGCTCACGCGGAGTGTGCCCGAAGCGTACGGCCACGCGTACCGCGTCGCGGCGCTGGCGGTCAGCGTCGCGCGGACGCTGGGGCTGCCGGGGGAAGCGCTCGGCGCGATCGAGAGGGGCGCGCTGCTCCACGACATCGGCAAGCTGGCAGTGCCCGACGCCATTCTGTGCAAGCCCGCGCCGCTGACGATCGAGGAGCTGATGCTCGTGCGCCGGCATCCCGCCGTCGGCAGCGCCCTTGCCGAGCACGTGCCGTACCTCGCGTCTGCCGTGCGGATCGTGCGCCACGCCCACGAACGCATGGACGGCCTGGGCTATCCCGACGGCATTCACGCGAGCGAGGCATGCATCGGCGCACGAATCGTCAACGTCGCCGATGCTTACGATACGATGACGCGCACGCGGGTCTTCCGCGACGCGCTCTCCCCGCGCGAAGCCGTCCTCGAGCTCGAGCGCTGCGCCGGGACGCAATTCGACCCCCTCGTCGTCGAGGCCTTTCGCCGTGTCATCGCATGCGCTGTGAATTGCTGAATGCCGAGGTCTGATTGCTGATTTCTTGCCGATTGACGAATACAATCAGCAATCTACAATCAGCAGTCAGCAATGTCGTTTGCTCCCGTCATCGGCCTGGAGATCCACACGCAGCTGCAGACGAACACGAAACTGTTCTGCGGCTGCAGCACGAGGTTTGGCGCGCCGCCGAATCAGAATACGTGTCCGGTGTGCCTGGGTCTGCCCGGCGCGCTGCCGGTGCTGAATCGGCGCGCGGTGGAGCTCGCCGTGAAGGCCGCGCTCGCCCTGGATTGCACGGTGCACGAGACGTCGATCTTCGCGCGGAAGAACTATTTTTATCCGGACCTCCCGAAGGGCTATCAGATCTCCCAGTACGATCGGCCGCTGGCGACTGATGGCGCGCTCGCGTTCGAGTCGAAGGGCGAATCGAAGCGGGTCGGCATCATCCGCGTGCACCTCGAAGAAGATGCGGGCAAGTCGCTGCACGAAGGGCTGCCCGATTCGGATCGGATGACGGCACTCGACTACAACCGCAGCGGCGTGCCCCTCATCGAGATCGTCAGCCATCCGGACGTGAAGTCCGCCGCGGACGCCGGCGAGTACTTCAGCCGCATGCGCGCCATCCTCGTCGCAACCGGCGTCACCGACGGCAACATGGAAGAGGGCAGCCTGCGCTGCGACGCGAACGTCTCGGTGCGGCCAAGCGACTCCGCCGAGTTCGGCGTCAAGACCGAGATCAAGAACATCAATTCATTCAAGAACGTGCAGCGGGCGCTCGAGTACGAGATCGCGCGCCAGATCGAGCTCCTCGAAGGGGGCCAGGCGGTCGTACACGAGACGCGCCTGTTCGATCCCGCGACGGGGCGGACCTTCTCGATGCGCAGCAAGGAAGAAGCGCACGACTATCGGTATTTCCCCGAGCCTGATTTGCCTCCCCTCCGGATCGAAGCGGCGTGGATTGAGCAGGTGCGCCGCACGCTGCCGGAGCTGCCCGATGCGCGGCGGCGCCGCTTTGTCGTCCAGTACGCGGTTCCCGAATACGATGCCGGCGTCCTGACGCAGTCGGCGGGCTTGGCGACCTACTTCGAGGCCACCGCGGCGGCGTCCGGCAACGCCAAAGCGTCCAGCAATTGGATCATGGGCGAGCTGACCCGAAAAATGAACGAGCTCGGAATCGGCATCGAGGATGTCAGCATCACGCCTGAAGCGCTTGCTGGATTGATTCGCCTCGTCGACTCGGGCACTATCTCGGGGCCCACGGCCAAGGAGGTCTTCGAGAAGATGTATACATCCGGGCGCGCGGCAGACGCGATCGTCGCTGCCGAGGGACTCGCTCGAATCGACGACGAGTCGGCGGTGCAGGCCGCCGTGATGAAAGTGCTCGAGGCGAATGCGGATGCCGTCAAACAGTACAGGGGCGGCAAGAAGCAGACCTACGGGTTCCTCGTGGGACAGGTCATCAAATCGATGGGCGGCAAGGCGAACCCCGCGCTCGTGAACGGCATCATGCGCAGAGAGCTGGACAAGGACCCCGCGTGATCGAGGCGCACAATGTGTCGAAGACGTACGCGCGCGGCGTGTACGCGCTTCGGGATCTGTCGCTGCGCGTGGACAAAGGAGAGTTCGTTTTCCTGACGGGCCCGAGCGGCGCGGGAAAATCCACGCTGCTGCGGTTGCTGCTCCGCCAGGACGTTCCGTCGCAGGGTCAGTTGATTGTCGGCGGTCGCAACCTCGCGACGCTGACGCGCCGCCAGGTCCAGACCTACCGCCGCTCGCTCGGGTTCGTGTTCCAGGACTTCAAGCTGCTTCCCGCGAAGACCGTGCTCGAGAACGTCTCGTTCGTTCCGCGCGTCCTGGGCATGGCCTCTGCGCAGCAGCAGCGCCGCACGTTCCAGGTGCTGAAATGGGTCGGCCTCCAGCACCGGATGACCGCCTATCCGCTGGAGCTTTCCGGGGGTGAGCAGCAGCGCATCGCGATTGCCCGCGCGCTCGTCAACGATCCCGCAATCATCCTTGCCGACGAACCGACGGGGAACCTCGATCCCGATCTGTCTCTCGAGATCATGAACCTGTTCCGCGAGATCAACGCCCGTGGCACAACGGTGCTCGTCGCGACGCACGACCGCGAGCTCATTCGCCGCGTCGGCCGGCGCACGCTCACGCTCGATCACGGCCAGATCGTGGAGGTGACCTAGGTGCGCGCGCTCGCGTACTTCTTCTCGGAGGCGGCCGAGAGCCTCTGGCGCAGCCGCCGGGCGGCGCTTCTCTCGGTACTCACGATTGCGGGGGGACTCTTCGTTCTCGGGTTCTTCCTGGCGCTCAACACGAATCTTCAGCGCGTCGTCGACCGCTGGACGGGATCCGCCGAGATGTCCGTCTACCTGAAAGACGACGCCTCGGCCGAGCAGTTGAAGATCGTCAACGACATGATCGCGAAGAGCGGAATGGCTGCGCATTTCGAGTACGTGTCCAAGGAGCACGCCGCCGCGCGTTTCAAGCAGGATTTTCCAGACCTCGCGGGCACGGCCGAGCGGCTCGAATCCAACCCGTTTCCCGCATCCTTCGAAGTCAGGTTCAGGCCGGACGCCCCCGAGGCGGGCGGCGCCGTCGAAAATCTGGCGGCCTCGCTCGGCGCGTTGAACGGGGTCGCGGACGTGCGGTACGACCGGAGGTGGCTCACCCGGCTCGCCGGCATTGTCCGTGTGCTGCGCGCACTTGGGCTTACGATCGTCATCCTCCTCGCCATCGCTTCGGCGGTGACCGTCGCCAACGTGGTCCGGCTGGCGGCCTATGCGCGCGAAGACGAAATTGAAATCATGGAACTGGTGGGGGCGCCCATCGCGTACGTCCGGGGGCCGTTCGTGGTCGAAGGGGTCCTCCAGGGCGGCGCCGGGGCCCTGATAGCGCTGCTGGTGCTCTGGGCGGTTCTCTCGGCCGGCGCGGTGCGTTACGGGCGGCTGATCTCGGAAACCATCGGGTTGGGGTCGATTACATTTTTGCCATTGGAGTTGTCGCTGATCATCCTGGTCGGGGGAATGCTGCTCGGATGCCTGGGTGGGTTCATCGTCGCGCGCGGTGTGCGGTAACAGGCGTTACTGTCGCGTTTGACAGGCGTTCGCATCCGAGCTTACACTGTTTTTACCCTTACACATGCCCCTCGCGAGGAGTCGCATGGCACGCGTCGTCAGCCCGGATCGGGTTTTGAGCGCCCCTGTCAGTCTCGTTTCCGACTTCTACCGTCAGGAATTCATCCGACATCGCGAATGCCTCGCGAAACAGCGTGAGTACTTCTCCGAGCGCGCCATTACGAGCGCCGATCATGCGCTTGCGCTGGTGCTCGGACAGCTCGATCAGCTGTGCGCGCAGGATGATGCGGATCAGCTCATGTGCCGTCTTCTGCGTCAGTTCAACGCGGTGACGGGGCTTTCGGGCTGGTCCGATCCCAGTAAGCTTCACTGACCGAATCTCTCTCCCGCGTCAGAGCCGATCTGCACGACATCCTTCGTGCAGGCGTTGACGCCATCGATCCTCGCCGGCTCATTCGCGCAGCCGTGTCCCGCGGGACATTTGATTCCGTTTCCCGACAGCGACTTTTCGTAATTGCCGCCGGCAAAGCCGCATGGCCGATGAGCATCGCTTTTGACGACCACGCCCGCGAGGCCGGACTCGCAATCGAGGCCGGTGTGATCGCGGGACCGCGGGTAGGCGGTGGAGCGCCGCGGCAACAACTGGAGTGGTTCGCCGCGTCGCACCCCTCGCCGAATTCCGCGAGTGAGGCCGCAGGCAGGCGCGCGCTCGCGCTCGCCGCCGAGAGCCGGAACAGCGGTGCCGTCATCGTCCTGCTGTCCGGGGGCGCATCGGCGCTCTTGGCAGTGCCCGGGGGTGACCTGTTGCTCTCGGACAAGGTGGCGGCAGCGGAGGCGCTCATGAATGCGGGAGTGGCGATTGCGGATCTCAACTGCGTCCGGAAACATCTCTCGGCGATTAAAGGCGGACGGCTTGCCGCGGCAGCGTCTCGTACGCTGACGTTGGCGATCTCGGACGTTCATGGACCGGTGGCCGACGAGCCGGCCGTCATCGGCTCAGGTCCTACAGTGGCGGATCCGACGACGTTTGCCGACGCGCTTCGAATCGTGCGCCGATCAGGAGTCGCCGGTCAGCTCTCACGGCGCATCATTGCTCACCTCGAACGCGCGCACGATGAAACTCCCAAGCCGGGTGACGTGCGACTGTCCTCGGCCTCCTACGAACTGATCGGGAACCGACAGCTTGCGATGCAGGGCGCGGCCGAGGAGGCGCGGAAACGAGGCTACGCCGTTCGCCAGGTCGCGTCCGCCACGAGCGGCGAAGCCCGCGACGCGGGTGCGATGTTTGTCGGCGCTGCATTGCGCGACCGCAGCGGGCATCCGACGTGCGTGATCGCATCGGGAGAGACAGTCGTGCACGTGCGCGGCGTGGGCCGAGGGGGACGAAATCAGGAATTCGCGCTCGCAGCCGCGCCGCTGCTGACCGCCGCCCGAGAGCGACTTCACGCTGCCGCGCTCGCGAGTGCAGGAACCGACGGCGTCGATGGGCCGACGGATGCCGCGGGCGCGATCGTCGATACGACGACGATCGAACGCGCGGTGGCGGCCGGCTTGTCTGTGGACGCCGCACTCGAATCAAATGGCGCGTACGACTTCTTCCGGCCGCTCGGAGATCTGCTCATGTGGGGGCCGACAGGAACAAATGTCGGAGACCTGCATGTGATGCTGATCGGCCCTAACGCAGAATCGTAGACTTTACTTCCACCCGCACTTTTCTGTCGGAGCCTGGATCCGCTGATTGCGAAAGCACGAACGACTTGCCATCGTCCACGAGCGCGACGATCGACTCCGAAATCGGAGGTTGTGGCGGTCGATCGGGAGCCTCCTGCGGTGTGAACTCGAGGCTGACGAGAAGCCGTACGCGCCCTTCACGAACGGTCTGCGGGCGTACGTCCAGGTTCAACACGCCGTTGCCGCGGCCGGTCCGCAAGCGCGCGCTCTGATTGTCTTCGACGAGCAGCATCACGGTTTTCGGCGCCGCCTGGGCATCGCCGCGCTGATCGGTGATCGTGATCTCGATGCGGATGTTCGCCGCCTGGGTCGGCGTGCGCGACGGCTGCGTCTCCTGCGCTTTGGGCGCGGCAGTTGGTTCCTGCGCGGCAGCGGCGCCGGCGATGGTGCATAGAGCGGCGAGCGTGGCGATCGAGCATTTCAACATCAGTGTCCTCTCTAGTCGTTCAGGCCCGGCCCGCGCGGGGTCAGGGGCGGAATGACGATCGGGGCCGGGGGATCCAGCGGAGGAACCACCAGAGGGGCCAACCCGTCGGTGTGGTCCGGGGGCACGCCCGCGGGTGCCGAAGGCCACAGCGCATCGGCGTCGACCGATGCCGCCCCCGCCGATACGCTTCGGTTCCCAAACACGTTGGCAACCGGCGGCATCCGAATAGGCTCGCTCGTCAGCCTGGCGCGCCCGCGCTGCACGTGAACCGGGGGTTGGACCTCGGGTCGCGACTCAGCCGCGTTCAACTGCGGCCGTGGTGTAGTTGACGGCGTCGAGGGCTGTGCGGCTGCCGCTTCGTGTTGGTCGGCACGTGTCGGCATCTTCGAATGGCGATCCGGCGCGGCGACCATCACGATCAGCACCAGCACCGCCAGCGCGCCCCCTGCAGCCGCAAGTCGCCACAGTAACGACGACCGGACCGGTTCCGGATCGAGACGCGCCAGTACTCGCCGGCGGAAGCCAGGACGCGGATCCGCCTGCACCATGTCCCGCACGGCTCGATCGATTGCACGATCGAGTCGCGACGACGACGTGCCCGACGGCAGCATGTTATTCATACGCATATCCCAGCGCGGCGAGTTTCTTCTTCAGAACGCGTCGCGCTTCCGAAACGCGCCATTTCACCGTGCCGAGCGGCGCGCCGAGCATTCTGCTGATTTGTTCGTAGGTATGTTCGCCGGTGCCCGCGAGCAGCAGCGCGTCGCGCAGCTTGCGTGGCAGCGTTCCAATCAGCCGCGTGACGTTGCGCTGCAGCTCGTCGTCCACCATCAGGTCTTCCTGCGATCGGCTGACGCCCGCGACTCTGTCCATCTGGTCCAATGCATCCTCGCCCGGTTCACCGCGCGCCGGACCGACTGCCAATTTCAGCCAGCGGCTCACGCTCTTGCGGCGATCGATGGCCTTGCGCCATGTGATCGACAGAAGCCACGTTCGAAACTGGGCTTCTCCTCGGAACGTGGACAACTTCCGGTAGGCGGTCACGAACGCTTCCTGCGCCACATCGTCGGCCTCCGCCGGATTGCCGAGGCAGGCGAGCGCGGCGCGATAGACCGCGCGGCGGTTGCGCTCGACCAGTTCGCCGAAAGCTTCGACGTCACCCGCCTGCGCCAGGCGCACCAGGTCCAGGTCGGTGGCAGAAGCTTCGGATGCCGTCACACAATCTCTAGACTCATCCACTGGCCGGCTGGTTGGATTTAAACGACGACCCCGTGCCCTCAATCGGATGTCCCGGAAAATGACAGAATCACACCTGATGTTGAATCACGAGCAGCTCCTGAAACTGATTCGCGAGAAGCTCGACCATCCCGCCACGCCGCGCGAGCTGCTCCAGCGCCTGAAGTTACCCCGACAACAGCGCGCCACCTTCAAAAAGCTGCTCGGAGACCTCGTCGAAAGCGGTGCGCTCGTCCAGACCCGCGGGAACCGGTACGGCGTGCCCGATCGCATGAACCTGGTCGTCGGCAAAGTCGTTACGCACCCGCGCGGCTTCGGGTTTGTCGTCCCCGATCGCCCGCTCGAAGACGTGAAAGGCGATCTGTACATCGCCGGCAGCAATCTGAACCAGGCAATGCATGGCGACCGGGTGGTCGCCCGGATCGAGCGTTACACATCGAACGGAGCGGAGGGGCGCATCCTGCGCGTGCTGGAGCGGGGCGCCGCCACGGTCGTCGGACGGTTCGACGTGGACGAGGCGACCGGTTTCGGATTCGTCGTGCCGTTCGACCGGCGGCTGATCATGGACGTGCAAATTCCCGCCGACGAGTTCCACGACGCACGTCCGTCGGACATGGTTGTCGTCGAGATAACTCGATGGCCGACGCCCGCACGCGGGCCGCTCGGCCGCGTGACGGCGGTGCTCGGCGACATCGACGAGCCTGGTGTCGATACCGAAATCATCATCCGCAAGCACGGCATTCCGGACGAGCACAGCGAGGGCGCGATCGCCGAGGCGCGGGCAATCGGCACTGCTGTTCGCGAGAAGGATCTGCGCGGCCGTACGGACTTCCGGAAACAGACCATCGTGACGATCGACGGCGAGCACGCGCGTGACTTCGACGACGCCATTTCGTTGGAGACGCTGCCGAACGGCAACTACTGGCTGGGTGTCCACATTGCCGACGTCGCGCACTATGTGGACGAGGGAAGCGCGCTCGACGAGGAAGCGTACGAACGCGCCACATCGGTGTACTTTCCCGAACGCGCGGTGCACATGTTTCCGGCGGAGCTGGCGACAGGAGTGTGTAGTCTGAACCCAAACGTGGACCGGCTGGTGCAATCGTGTCTCATGGAAGTGGATCGCCGCGGCGCCGTCGTGCGCTACGAATTGCACGACGGCGTAATTCACAGCGCCGCGCGCATGACATACACCGACGTGAGCGCGATCCTGACCGACCGCGATCCAGAGGTCACCGCGCGCTACACGGACCTGGTTCCACTGTTCGAACGGATGCGCGAGCTGTTCGAGATCCTCAACAAACGGCGGCGGCGCCGTGGCTCCATTGATTTCGATTTGAAAGAGCCTGAAATCGTCCTCGACGACGAGGGGATGGTCGAGGCGATCATCGCCGCCGAGCGCAACGTCGCGCATCGGATCATCGAGGAGTTCATGCTGCTGGCGAACGAAACCGTGGCGGCGCACCTCGACGAGCACGACGTGCCGACCCTCTACCGCGTTCACGAAGAACCCGACCCGCTGAAAGTCGAGGAGTTCGAGGAGTTCATTGCGACGTTCCACTACACCCTGGGCGCCCCACCGGACGACGTGAAACCGCGCCATTTCCAGAAGCTCGTCGAGAAGATGCATGGTACGCCCGAGGAAAAGCCGATTGCCTTTCTGATGCTCAGAACGATGCAGAAGGCGCGCTACGACGAGCAGAACCTCGGTCACTTTGGCCTGGCCGCGAAGCATTACACGCACTTTACGTCGCCGATTCGACGGTACCCCGACCTCGTCGTACACCGCACGTTGCGCGAGTCGCGTCACGGTCGCATGGATGCGGAGCGGAAAGACGAGCTCACCGACGATCTTCCCGAGATCGCACGGCACACCTCCGAACGCGAGCGCCGTGCCGATGACGCGGAGCGTGAGCTGGTTCAGTGGAAGAAAGTCCGGTTCATGGCCGACAAGGTCGGCGACGAGTTCGAGGGTTACATCACGGGAGTGACGTCGTTCGGGCTGTTCATCGAGCTGATCGAGCACTTCGTCGAAGGCCTCGTGCACATTTCGACGATGGCTGACGACTATTACCGGTTCATGGAGCGCGCGCACGTGCTGCGCGGGGAGAACACGGGGCGCGAGTACCGACTCGGGGATCGAGTGACGGTGCAGGTCATCAAAGTGGACATGGAGCGGCGGCAAGTCGATCTCGGGCTGTCGGAGATCCTCGACCGAGTACGCGAGTCAGAAGCGAACCGCGGACCGCGACGGAGCATGGCGCGGCTTCGGGGCTCGCGGGCGTCGACCCACCTCCGCCCCTCCGGCGCTTCGGGGAGGTTGGCTGGGCAGGGCGTGGCCAAGCATGCCACCAAGCGGACGCACCGTCTCGGCAAGAAGGAGCGCGCGGCGCGGAAAAAGGGGCAATGAAGTCGGTCATCGTGGGAACCGCCGGACACATCGATCACGGGAAGAGCGCGCTGGTGCGTGCGCTCACGGGAACGGATCCGGATCGACTGAAAGAGGAGCAGGCACGCGGGATCACCATCGACCTCGGATTCGCGCATCTCGAGACCGACGGCGTCAACCTGGCGTTCGTCGACGTCCCCGGGCACGAGCGCTTCGTAAAGAACATGCTGGCGGGCGCCGGCGGGATCGATCTCGTGATCCTGGTCATTGCGGCTGATGAATCCGTCATGCCGCAGACGCGCGAACATTTCCAGATTTGCAGGCTGCTGCAGATTCCCGCGGGTGTGATCGTCCTCAGCAAGGCGGACCTGGTGGATTCCGAGAGTCTCGAAATCGCGCGCCTGGAGGCGCGAGAGCTGACCGCCGGGTCGTTCCTGGCGGACGCGCCGATCGTCACCGTGTCGGCGAAGCGCGGCGAAGGGCTGGACGAGCTGCGAAACGTCTTGAGAGAGATGGCGGAGGTTTCGCGGCCGCGCGACCTCGACGGCGCGGCGCGTCTGCCGATCGACCGCGTCTTTTCGATGAAGGGGTTCGGGACGGTAGTCACCGGGACGCTCGTATCCGGCGCCATCGGGCAGGACGATGTGCTCCGGGTGCTGCCACGTGACCTGGTGGTCAAAGTCCGAGGACTGCAGGTCCACGGCCAGAGACGCGGACGCGCGGAAGCCGGACAGCGAGTCGCGGTGAATCTCGGCGGCGTCGAGGTGGCCGATGTCGCGCGGGGAGATAGTTTGTGCGCGCCGGGCTCGTTCGAGCCGACGCGGCGCCTCGATGCCGTGCTCGACATCATCCCCGGCGCTGTCGCGCTGCGCCACGGCGCGCGGGTGCGGTTTCATCAGGGCACGACGGAGCTTCTCGGGCGCGTCGCGGTCGGCGCTCCTCGCACCGACGCGCCGCTCGTCAGCGAAGTGCCGGCGGGCGGATCGGCGTACGTGCGGATGCGTCTGGAAGCTCCGGCCGTGCTCACTCGAGGCGATCGTTTCATCGTGCGGGCCTACTCGCCGCCGGTAACCATCGGCGGCGGTACGGTTCTCGATCCACATCCACCCCGCGGCGCGATTCGCACGCCCGCGGCGCTCGCACGATTCCGCACGCTCGATGGTGCGGCCGACGGCGACCGTGACGCTGACCGTGCCGTGGTGTCGTTCGTCGACGAGCGTGGCGCCGCGGGTCTTCCACGATCGGCGCTGCACACGCGCGCGGGACTTTCTCGAGCGGCCGCGGCGCGCGTTGTCGAGCGGCTCACATCGGCCGGCCGCACGGTCGTCGTCGGCGATCTGCTGGTTCCACCGGCGATCGTCCGCGCGCTATCGGAGCGCCTCGTCGAGGCGCTGGAGGCGCATCACGAGGCGCAGCCGCTGTCGGAAGGGATGGCGAGGGAAGAGGCGCGCGAGCGGATTTTCGGCCGCGCGGCCCCGGCGGTGTTCGAGCACGTCATCGCGGAGCTGGTGGCTGCTCAAAGAATCGCGGCGACCGATCGCCTGGCGCTCGCGTCGCACCGGGTCACGCTTTCACCGGAGGAAACGCGCGCGCACGAGGCAATCGAACGGTTGTTTCGCGAGGCCGGACTGGCGCCACCCGACGAGGCGGCGATTGCCGCCGCGGCGGCCGTACCGGCGCCGCTCGTCGATCGTGTGTCCAAGCTTCTCATCCGGCAGAAACGCCTCGTCAAGCTCGATACACTGCTGTTTCACGCCGACGTGCTCGCGAGGTTGAAGGAAGACGTCCGCGCGATGAAAGGCCAGTCGACGGTCGACGTGCCCGCGTTCAAAGAGCGCTACGGCGTCACGCGGAAGTACGCGATTCCACTTCTGGAGTATCTGGACAGAGAACGGATAACCCGACGGGTAGGGAATTCGCGGGTGGTGCTATAGAAGGGATTAGTCGTCGCGCTTGTCGGCAACCCCGTCGCGGGTGGCATCCTTGAAATTCCGGATTCCCTTGCCAATCCCGCGACCGATCTCGGGCAGACGGTTCGCGCCGAAGATCATGATGATGATGATGAGAATGACGATTAGTTCGGGGACGCCTAAACCCATGGATCTTGCTCCTTCGTCGCGTTGCTCGGGATCGGTCGATTCTATCACCCTTGGCCGCCTCGTCGCGACGACATCGGCCATCGTCTCGGTCATCCTGGCCACGGCGGTTTCGGGGCGGCCCGCGCAGTTCACGTCGGGCGTGAATCTGGTCGAGGTCTACGCCAGCGTGACCGACGCGCAGGGTAATCCGGTGACCGCCCTGAAGCAGTCCGATTTCGAGCTGCGCGAGAGCGGCGAGTTGCAGACGGTGACCAACTTCGCGGCGGCGCAATTTCCGCTTTCCGTCGCGATCGCAATCGACCGCAGCTTCAGCATGGCCGGGACGCGGCTTTCGCTGGCGAAGTCGGCTGCGCTGGCGTTCCTGGACGAGCTGCGCCCCGAGGACGAGGCGATGGTCCTGGCCATCGGGTCGGAGGTAGAAGTCGCTGCGCCGCTCTCGCAGAACCGGTCCGCCCAGCAGACTGCAATCAATAAGCTCGACGCGTTCGGGACGACAGGACTCCACGATGCCATCGTCGCGGCGATCGACGAGGTGCAGCCGGCGAAGGGCCGTCGTGCGCTCGTTCTGTTGTCGGACGGCAACGATCGCTACAGCCAGGCGACCGCAGGCGAGGCGCTGACCCGGACCCGGAGGTCGGACGTCATGATCTATCCCGTCGCGATCGGAGAGGCACGCGCGCCGCTGTTTGCCGAGCTCGCGACCATTACCGGCGGCCGTTCGTCGTACGCAAAAGACGGGGTGAAGCTCGCCGACACGCTGCGCTCGATCGCACGTGAGCTCCGGCAGCAATACTTGCTCGGCTACACGCCGTCGCGTCCGCCTGTGAGCGGGTCGAATGAGTGGCGTTCGATAACGGTGACGGTGAAGAAACCGGACGTGCGAGTCCGCGCACGCGACGGATATCTCGTGAAATAGAAGAAATGCTGAATTTTGATTGCTGATTGCCGATTGCCGACGATTAGGGATTCGCGATTAGCGCCTGAACATCGCGATCATGAGCCGCAGTTCACCGGTCGTGAGCAAGCGGCGGCGGAGACCGCGATACGTCTGACGGCCGGCGATGAGATCGACCATGATCGCCCGGATCGCGCTGCTGTCGCGGAGCGCGCGCAGGAGCAGGCGCGTGAAGGTCGGGCGAAAGAACGTCGCTTTCAGGCGCGCGGCGCGAATGAGCTCCGGGTGAATCGAAGCGCGGAGCCGCTCGGTGTACCGGCGAGCCGCGTCGGCGGCGAGCAACGATTCTGCGGCAGCGTCGGCCGATTCCAGAGCGAAGAAGATGCCTTCGCGTGTGATCGGATCGACGAGCCCCGCGGCGTCGCCCGCAAGCAGCCAGCGCGTCCCCGCGGGAGAATCATGCTGGAGCGTCGATTCCCGAAGCGACGGAATTGCCCAGCCGTAGCGCTCCAGCGCCTGCGGCTGCGGAACGTTGTGTGAAATCCACTTCGACGCGAGCGGTGCGAGAGCCGCAGGCGTGCTCTCGTCGGCCTGCGCGCAGACCCCGACCGCCAGGTGATCGCGCCGCGGAAACGACCATAGGTAACCCGCGGGTCGATCTTCGAACGCAATTGCCACTTCGTCCGACGTTGCGCCCCGCACGAAGAATCCCAGAGCGATGGAGAGATCGGCGCGCTCGAATGGCGCGCTCACGCGGCGCCGCACGAGGCTGTTCGGGCCATCGGCGCCCACGAGCCATTCGGCCCGGACTGCGCGCTCGCGCGTTGACACCGACCAGCCGGTTGCATCCGCTTCAATTGCAGTCACTCGCTCACCAATGAAGAGCGCTCCCGCTGTGCTGGCCGAGACGAGCAGCGCACCGTCGAAGTCCTTACGCGACGCGACGACGAGCGGCGGCGAGGCTTGGTTGTCGACGGCAACGCTCACGCGGGCCAACTGGTGAGAGAACGACGCGCTCGCGATGGGTACCGCATCGAACGCACCGGCGTCGACCATAGGTCTGACGATCTCGAGGGCACGCGCCGTGACGCCTCCGCCGCAAGGTTTTTCGCGCGGATGAGAGCCGTCGAGGAGGACGACCCTTGCGCCAGCCCTTGCCAGCCGCCAGGCGCATCGTGACCCTGCTGGCCCCGCGCCGACCACAGCGACGTCGAACTGTTCCACGTCAGACACGTTACGCTAGAATCCTAACGTGTCGCATCCGCTTGTCATTGCGTTGTTTCCAGCGCCGGAACCGGCTGCCGCGGCGGTGCGGGCGCTGCACGCCGTCGGCATCGCGCACGATCGAATTTCCGTGATCACGCGCAACCACGACGAAGACGCGGCGCTCGCGACTCGGCTGGACGCGACGCCTGGGACCGACATCGAGGACTCCGCGGCCGCCGCTCGGCTCGGCGAGTTGTCAGGCCACATCCTGGCGGCGATGGCCCTCGTGCTTCCGGGCGTGGGTCCCATCGTCGCGGCCGGCCCGCTTGCGGCGGGCCTTGGTGAAGCGGCCGGGCACGTCGCCGGCGGAATCGCGTCGGCGCTCGACCATGCCGGAGTTCCAAACGAGCGCGCGGAGGCGATTCAGAAAGCGGTGAAGGACGGCGCCCTTCTGCTGGGTATCCACACGACGGTCGGCAAGGCGGATGCCGTCCGGGCGGTGCTTCGCGACGCAGGCGCGCGCGAGATCGAGACGGCGACGTGGGCGGCGCCGTGACGAGCATCCCCAGATTCACCGTCGGTGTGTTTCAGGACGTCGAATGGGCTCGCCGCGGTGTCGACGCGCTCCTGCGGCATGAATTTCCTGCCGAATCCCTGACCATCATCGCGAGAGACTCCCCGTCGGCGGCGGACCTCATCGAGGCAACGATTGGCGGTCCTGCGGAGCGGATTGAGTTGAAAGAGCTCGGCCCCGCGGTTGCTCGCGGACCGCTGGTCTCAGCGCTCCAAGGGGACGATCAGGGCCTACGGAATCTCGGACTGGGTTCGACGATCGGGCGTGCGGGCTTCCAGCGTCACGACGGCCACATCTACGAAACGCTGACCGGCAGGGGAGGCGTCCTCGTCGCCGTCCAGAGCGAGCCCCGCGCGGCCGACGCGCTGGCGACGCTTCACGCCTACGGCGGCGGTAACGCCGCCATCGGCGCCTACACCGGCCGCATCTAGCAAGGGCACGGCAGTTTCTCTAGAAAGTGCCGCGCCCTTTTCCGCTGCCGCGCGAATTCATTGAGTCCAATTCGGGGCGGCAGACGTCCAAAGATCGTGACGCCCGGTCAGACCGTGTCGCATTCCGATAGCAACGTCTCGGCATCGCAGGGGCATTCTTATTGCAACTTGCGGACCCGGACGGAGTCGGCGACAATGTTTGCTCGAGCACTTTCCGACCAACCGATGTCACAGGCTGTAGAGGGCCTTAGCCCAAATTCGCGGTTTCTTGCCGGGACTCTGCCGACCAGCGACACCACCTGGAAGAGCTACGTGCTGCGCTCCTCCTGGTCGGTCCTCGCACATGTGGTTGGACTCGCGCTTTTCCTCTACATCGTGACCCGTCCCGCCGCGATTGCCACGATCCAGAAGGTGATTCCGCCCGACGTCGTGTGGCTGGACAGGCCTGGGCCTGGAGGCGGCGGTGGCGGCGGCGGAAACAAGATGCCCGAGCCGCCGAAGAAGGCCGAGATTGTTCCACCCAAGGCGCCGAAGGTCGAGCCTCCCAAGCCGGAGGTTACGCCGCCCAAGCCGCTTCCGCAGATGAACATCCCGGCCGTGACGGCCCCTGTTGAACTCCCGGGTGCCGCCACGTCTGCGCCCGATGCGACGATCGCCCAGGGCATGGGAACAGGCGGGGGGGGCGGCACCGGGACGGGAACAGGCGTAGGACCAGGCGTGGGCTCCGGCTACGGCGAAGGGTTTGGCGGCGGCACCGGAGGCGGGGTCTACCGGGAGGGCAACGGCGTCACGTCACCCCAGCTGATTCGCGAGTTCAAGCCAAATTACACGAGCGAGGCGATGCGCGCGCGTATTCAGGGCGTAGTGACGATGGAAGCGGTCGTCATGCCCGATGGCTCGGTCGGCGACGTTCATGTTACCCGTTCACTCGATCAGCAATTCGGCCTCGACAAAGAAGCGATCGCCACGATCAAGAAGTGGCGCTTCAAGCCCGGCATGCGGCTCGGACAGCCCGTGCCCGTGCTGATCGTTGTCGAGATGTCGTTTACCCTCCGCTGATTGCCGACCCCAGAGGGGTCGTTCTCCACCCGCGATATAGTCTGAGGTTTGCTCCAGACTATGCGCTACCAGGACAAAGTCACGATCATCACGGGCGGCACCAAAGGAATTGGAGCCGGCTGCGTGAAAGTGTTCGTCGAGCGCGGCGGCGCGGACGTGGTCTTCTGCTCGCGCAACGAAGCCGAAGGCAAAGCGTTCGAGGCGGAGATGAACGCGGCAGCACGCGGTCGCGCCACGTTCGTCCGCGCGGACGTGTCGAACGTCGAAGACATCCGTCATCTGGTCGATCGCACCGTCCAGCAATTCGGCCGCATTGACTGCTTGATCAACAACGCGGGGTGGCATCCTCCGCACCAGCCGATCGACGACTTTTCGGTCGAAGACTTCCGGTCGCTGCTCGATCTGAATGTGGTGAGCTACTTCGCCGCGTGCAAGTTCGCGCTGCCGCACTTGCGCAAAACGAAGGGGAACATCATCAACATGTCGAGCCTTGTCGCCACGATGGGGCAGGTTGGCGCGACGACGTATGTCGCGACGAAGGGGGCAATCACCGCGTTCACCAGGGCGCTCGCGGTGGACGAAGCGGCGCATGAAGTCCGCGTGAACTCGGTGTCGCCGGGCAACATCTATACGCCGCTCTGGCAGGAAGCAATCGATCAAGCGGCGGACCCCGCGAAGTGCCGTGCCGATGGGGATGCGGCGCAACTGCTCGGGCGGATGGGGACCATCGAGGAAGCTGGACTGCTGTGCCTCTACCTGGCGGCAGACGCAACGTTCACGACCGGAGTGGATCACATCATCAGTGGCGGCGCGGAGCTCGCGTACGGCCGCAAGGCACGCCGCGGCTGAGTTTTGCGCTCGGGGAACGAGAGTCCTGTGCCGCTCGTCCCATATGCTCGGCGCCCTCGTATGAGTGCACATTGACCCGGATGCTCCCCGCGATCTGCGCGTGCCTCCTGACCGCGGTTCCCGCGGCCGCGCAGCCTGCGATGCGCGGAGACACGATGCGCATCTCGCGCGCTGCCGGACGCATCGTTATAGACGGCGACATCTCCGACGAGGGCTGGCGGACAGCCACACGCATCGACAAGTGGTACGAAGGCAATCCAGGCGACAACACCGAGCCGAAGGTTCGGAACGTGGGATGGGTCACCTACGACGATCGGGCGCTCTATGCCGCCTTCGAGTTCGAAGATCCGAATCCGGGCGCGATTCGCGCTCCGTACTCGGATCGTGACGACATCAGCGGCGGAGGCACCGATTACGCGGGCGTCATCCTCGACGCGCGCAACACCGGCCATACCGGCGTGCTGTTCCTCGTGACGCCTCGCAACGTTCAGTACGACTCGGTACTGGACGACTCGTCGGGGGAGGATTCGTCTCCTGACTTCTTCTGGGAATCGGCGTCTAAGATCACCGAGCGCGGCTGGACGCTCGAGATCCGTATTCCGTTCTCGTCCTTACGCTATAAGAACGGCGCGAACGAGCGCTGGGGCATCATGCTCTACCGCAACTATCCGCGCGCCTATCACTACCAGTTCTTCTCCGCGAGGATGCCGCACGACAGCAACTGCTTCATCTGCCACGAGAACACGCTGGACGGACTCGAGCGGCTTCCATCGGGTGGCCATCTGGTTGCCGCCCCGTATGTGAGTGCCAGCGAGGGAGCCCACGTCGCCGAAGGCCCCGACCGCCGTTTCGTCAGCGAGCCGGTCAAGCCCCACGCCGGCGCGGACGTCAAATTCACCCCGAATGCCGATACGGCGGTCGATCTGACGCTGAAACCAGACTTCTCGCAGATCGAGTCCGACGTCGCCCAGATCTCCGCGAACGAGCGGTTCGCGCTGTTCTACCCCGAGAAGCGTCCGTTCTTTCTGGAAGGTGTGGACCTCTTCCAGATGCCGATTCAGGCGGTCTACACCCGCACGATTACCGCGCCGCGCTGGGGCGCCCGGGTCACGGGGAAGACTGCCGGGTTGCGCTACACGCTTCTGGTGTCGGACGACGAAGGCGGGGGCAGCGCGATCCTGCCAGGACCTACGGGATCATCGTTTGCCTCGCAGGACTTCGGATCGACCGTGACGATTGCACGTGCGAAACGCGATATCGGGCTGTCGTTCATCGGGTTCCTCGTGACCGACCGCGAGTCGCACGACGGCAACGGCCACAATCGGGTCATCGGCCCCGATTTCCAGTGGCGTCCATCGGGGCACGACGTGATTACCGGCCAATGGTTGTACAGCCATTCTCGGACCCCGAACGATCCGGCGGCAGCCGAAGAGTGGACGGGACAGACGCTCCATTCAGGCGCCGGGCTCCTGCAATGGTCGCGCAGCCTCAAACATTTCGACACGACGGATCAATACAAGGAGCTGGGTGACGCGTTCCGCGCGGACACGGGGTTCGTGCCCCAGGTCGGCTACCGGGAATTCGTGAGCTTCTCCGGATGGACGGTGCGTCCGAAAGGGTTTCTTTCCCGCGAGCGAACCTTCTTCAACTTCCAGCAGCAGAACTTCCTCGCGGGAGGGCTCATCAGCCGTCAGATCGAGCCGGGAGCCGGAATGGACACCCGATGGGGGGGCTTCATGCAGTATCGCTTCACGGACGAGCGCGTGTTGAGCGGCCATCAGCTCTTCGACCGCAACCGATTCAACTACATTGTCTTCTTCTCTCCATCACGGCGCGTCTCCCAGGTTGGGCTTTCCGGCAGCGTGGGACAGGAAGTGGATTTCGCGAACTCGCGGCTCGGACACGGACCGAGCAACGAGGTGCACCTGACGCTCAACCCGACGAACCACCTCGCCTTCGACATGTCGGCGGAGATCCGCAGTTTGTACGTCGATGACGGCGGCGTGGACCGCCGGCTGTTTCGCGCCCAGGTGTCGCGCGTGAAGAGCACGTACACGTTCAACGCGCGCATGTTCGTGCGCGGCATCGTGCAATACGTCGCGCAGCGCAACGACCCGTCGCTCTATACCGATCCGGTGGCGCCGAAGTCCGGCAACCTCCAGGGGTCGGCGCTGCTCGCGTACAAGGTGAACTGGCAATCGGTAATGTTCGTGGGCTACGGCGACACGCGGGAGCTCGACGAGGCGGATCGTCTTCAGCGCCAGGATCGACAGTTTTTCGTCAAGCTCTCGTACGCGTTTCAGAAATAGGAGGGGCACCGATAATGCGCGAACATCGAAGACTTGTCCTCGCGGCGGTCGCGGCCCTGGCGGTGGTCGTGACGGCGCTCGTCAGGGCCCAGCAGCCCGCTCCTGCGGGGCCGACGCTGGCGACAACCGTCGGGCAGTGGTGGAAGATGCTTGGCCGCGATCTCGTTGGCCTCGCCGAGGCGATGCCGGAAGACAACTTCAACTTCAAGCCCGCCGCCGGCGAGTTCAAGTCCGTCCGTACGTTTGGAGAGCAGCTGAAGCACGCCGCCTGCGCCAACGAAGCCTTCATGCTGGAGATCGAGCACAAGGAACCGCCCGCCGACTGCGAGAACGGCGGCCCGAATCCCGCGAAGTCCAAGGCTGAAATCGTGCAGTATTTGCGGCAGTCTTTTGCGCGGCTCGATGCCGCTGTGAACGGCCTGACAGCGGCGAACGCGCTCGAGCCCGCCGGCGGTCGCTACGGCGGCCAGAGTACGCGGCTCGGTCTGATCACCCTGGCTGTGTGGCATGGCGCCGACCATTATGGGCAGCTCGTCGTCTATCTCCGCATGAATGGGATTGTTCCTCCGGCCAGTCGATAGAGCTCAAAGGGGGAGAGATGCGCATCGCGACCTTTTGTCTTTTCGTCGTCGCGGTGATGGCCTCCAGCGCGTCCATTTCGTTCGAGACAGGAGGTGTTCCATGAAGGTTTTTGCGCACCTGTTCGCCGCGGCGGTGCTGCTCGCGTGTCTGCCTGCCGCCGCCCGTGCGCAGGACTCGACGCAACTGCTCCGGCAGAACGATCCGGGCGTGACCCCGCCGTCGGTCGTGAAGGATGCCAAACCCGTTTACACGAAGGAAGCGATGGACGCCGGCATCCAGGGGCAAGTCGAACTCGAGGCGGTGGTGCGCGCGGACGGCACCGTCGGCGAAGTTACGATCGTCAAGTCGCTCGACCGGAAGTACGGTCTCGACGATCAGGCGGTGATCGCCATGAAGCAGTGGCTGTTCGAGCCGGGGAAGAAGGACGGGAAGGCTGTGCCGGTCGTGATAACGGTGGAGATGACATTCACGCTGAAATAGCGAGCGTACAAAAAAGCCGGCCGGGATCGCTCCCAGCCGGCCAACAAGAAATGCTGATTTTCGATTTGTGATTGCTGATTGTTTCAATCAGCAATTGTC
>JBKPTT010000216.1:0-9945 GCA_046735635.1 Acidobacteriota bacterium
CCAGTTGCCGCTGATGAAGCCGCGCTGCTCGAGCCGCATCAGTCCCGGATACAGGGTGCCCATGTTCAGCTGCACGCGCCCGCCCGACACCTGCTCGAGGCGGGCCGCGATGGCGTATCCGTGCGACGCCCCCAGCGTGGCGAGCGTCTGCAGAATCATGATGTCGAGCGTTCCCTGCAGAATGTCGGCCTTGGCGGACTTTTTATCAGACACGCCGAAGGAATACATGCATTGTATTTGGATGTCAAATAGACAACCAGCCAGCGTCGCTGGGTCGCCTCAGCGCGCGCTCTTCGCGTTCCGCTGCACAGCTCGCCCCAACGCCCTTCCGCGCGATAGGCTTGAACGACTCGTGACGACACGGTACCGCCCTATGCGGCTGCTCCGAATCCGGGACCCGTTCGATCACCGTGATTTTCTCTTCGAGCCGAAGATCGACGGCTTCCGCGCGCTCGCGCATGTGACCGGGCATCGCTGTCAGCTCGCCTCCCGCAACGGTCACGTCTTCAAATCGTGGCCGCAACTTGCCGAGGAAATCGCGCACGCCATCAGGGCGCCTCACGCGATCCTCGACGGGGAAATCTGCTGCCTGGAACCGAACGGCCGTAGCAACTTTAACAATCTGCTCTTTCGCCGAGAATGGCCGTACTTCTACGCCTTCGATCTGCTCAGCATCGACGGCAAAGACGTGCGCGGGCTGCCGCTGCTTGAGCGCAAGCGTCGTCTCCGCGCGATCATGCCGAAGGTTGAGAGCCGGCTGCTCTACGTGGATCACATCGCGGAGCGCGGACGTGACCTGTTTCGCGCCGCGTGCGATCGCGATACTGAGGGGATCGTCGCGAAGTGGGCGCACGGAACGTACCAGACGGACAGCCGCCGTACGTCGTGGCTCAAAATCAAAAACGCAGAGTACACCCAGATGCGTGATCGTCATGAGCTGTTTGAATCGAGAGGACATCGACACCACTCGCGCAAGCCAGTGGCACGGCGCCCAGCGAGTGAGCGCGCAGGGGATCTGGGAGGAAATTGAAGAAGAGAGCGAATGCGAACGAGCCACGCGAACGGAGCGGGGCACGGGGCTCCCGCGAGTGAGCGTGCAGGGAGTCCGGGGGCGAAGCCCCCGGACCTATATTGGTTAGCCGGCGCTCGGACTTGAACCGAGGACCTGCTGATTACGAATCAGCTGCTCTACCAACTGAGCTACGCCGGCATGCGGATTGAGGCCGAATTCTTATCTTACCATGCGAACTCCGACTTGAGTGTTACCGTGTGGAGATGGCGGATCGTCTGCTCGCGATTGCCGTCGAATGCTACGCCGGACATCGAGGCGAACAGACCCCTCGCGTGATTCTGCTCGGCGAACACCGGATAGAGGTCGCCGAAGTCCTCGACCAGTGGCTCGCACCCGACCACCGGTACTTCAAACTGCGGGGCGCCGATGGTCACATCTACCTCGTCCGACACGACCCCGCCGCGCACGAGTGGGAGCTGACGATGTTCGAGCGCGGCCGCGCGACGCTGGAGTGAGTCAATGAATCCGCGTGGCGAGCGCCTCTTCACTTCAGGCGAGGCCCGCCTCGAGTTCCCGCCGCCCGAAGCTCATCGCTCCGACGAGGAGTCCCTCCCGTGCAGAGGCTTCGCGCACGGTGTCGGCATGCTTCTCCAGCTGCTGATGGATGGCCGTCCGGATAAACTCCGCGCGATTCGCGTAAAAGCCCTGCTCGACGAGGAGCTCGATCCGCCCGAGATCCACCGGGGTGAGGTGATGGCTGTTGAAACATCCCATTGGATGGTTCAAGGAGGGTTATTCGCGAATCCAGGCCACCGCATCCTCATAGGATGTGAACGCACGCAACGGCAAGTCGTCGAGATCGGCGAGCGCGTGGGCGACCATCGCAGGCTTGTCGATGCCGCGGCGCGTGACGATGGCGGCGCGATACGCGCCCAGCTGGGCCCAGTGCTCACGCACGACCGCCATGATGCCGATCACCGTGTCCGCGCTGACCGGATGCTCGGACATCCGCAGATCGCGGATGAAGCTGAATCCCTTCCGGTATGCGGGGTCCCGGAGCACCGCACCGAGCAGCCGACGCCACTCGGCCGGCTCTGCATAGTCGCCGGTGATCGTCACGATCCGATCGCCAGCGTCGATACGGTATGCCAGCGGCATTGGCGATATTCTACCGGGCCGCCCAGGGATCGCGATCACGGCATCACGATGAGCGGCCGCATCATGTCGTGCTCTTCGTGCTCGAGGATGTGGCAGTGTTTCGACGGTGCTTTGCGAAGCCGGAACGTCAGCGAGTGCCGGAATTCCGCCGACGACATTGCCGACGGTTCTGCGCCGCGTCGCTGGGGCTCGCTATAATCTGCGCACGAAGACCCGCGTCCCTCTGATCGTCGCGATCATCGCCGCGGTGGCAATCACCGCAGGCGTCGCTCAACTCCCCACACTCGGCGCCGGAGGCCTGCTTCACCCATCACGCCGTGCCGTAACGTCACCCGCTCCTCCCGGCTGCGAGAACGTGACGCTCTCAGGCGACGGCGTCGCGCTGAAGGCATGGCGATGCGACTCCCGCGCGCCGCGCCGGGGGACGATCGTGTATCTGCACGGCATCGCGGATAACCGCACGAGCGCCGACGGCGTGATTCGCCGATTCACCCCAAAGGGCCTCGACGTGATCGCGTTCGACAGTCGCGCGCACGGCGAATCGGAAGGGACCGCGTGCACGTACGGCTACTTCGAGAAGCACGATCTGCGGCGCATCGTCGACACCGTCCCGCGCGGCGCGACGGTATTGATGGGAACGTCGCTGGGCGCCGCCGTCGCGCTGCAGGAAGCGTCCGATGATCCCCGCATCGCCGCGGTTGTCGCTGCCGAAGCGTTCGCCGACCTCCGGACCGTGGCGACAGAACGCGCGCCGTTCTTCTTCACACGCGGCGCGATAACAAGGGCGTTCACAGTCGCGGAGCAAAAGGGGCATTTCCAGGTCGATGCCGTGAGTCCGGTCACCGCGGCGGCGAAGATCCGCGTGCCGGTCCTGCTGATCCACGGCGATTCGGACATAGACACACCGCCCGATCACTCGAGGCGAATACTGGCCGCGCTTCAGGGGCCGAAGCGCCTCATTCTCGTGCCGGGCGCACACCACAACGAATCGTTGCGCGCGGATGTCTGGGACGAGGTGGAACGCTGGCTCGATGACGTCTTGAAGTAGAAGAGTTCAGCGCGGCGCGAACATCATTTCGGGTCTCTGATACCGGGCACGCGGCTGCCCGAATCCGGTTCGGCGGATGTTCGGACCGGGTCCCACGCGGCGCCGGTCTTCCTGTGGACGGCCTCTACGCTGATTGGCAGCGGAGCCGGCAGTTCGAGGTGGACCCGCAGCGGGTCGGATTTTGGATCGCCGGGTCGAATCGGCACCGCGGGGTCGCCGATCTTTCGCACCGGATCGGACCACGCGAGTTCAACGCCGCCCGGGGCCGAGGGGTTGAGCCGACCCCAGCCGACGACCACCACCGGCTGCGCTGGCAGCGGCGAGTATTGCTGCGGCTGTGCCTTCAACGGCTGGGCGGTCGTCGTCACGCAGAGCCATAGAAGGCATGCCGCGATTACGGTGAGAACGGCTTTCGTGTAGGTATCTGTTTTCATGGCAGTTCGACAGGCCCGGGCCGGGGCAAAGTTGGGGAATGTTGAGTTACTACGTAAGCTCTACGCCCGAACGAGAGTCAACGGCAACGCCGGCTTCACCTTTCCAAACGCGCGCGCGGCCGCACCAATTGCCGGGGCGACGCAGACGATGGGTGTTTCTCCGGCGCCGGCCGAGGGAAGGTCCTTGCGATCGAGCAGCACGATCTCGATCGATGGAACGTCCTTGAACCGCGGCACGCGATATTGCGCCAGCGAACCGTTCAGGATATGGCCCCCCTCGAACTTGATGGCTTCGAACAGTGCACCGCCGAGGCCTTGCACCACCGCTCCCTCAACCTGGTTGCGAAGGCCCTCGGGATTGACGATTGCGCCGCACTCGAAGGCGACTGCAAGACGTTCGATGTTGAAGCCATCTGCCGCAGACGAAAGCTCGGCGGCGGTCGCGATGTACCCGCCCTTCTCGGTGCCGCATGCGATGCCGAGCGATCGCCCGGCCGCGGACGGTTTCGGCCACCCAATCTGCTGCGCGGCGGCTTTGAGGACGGCGGCCACGCGCTCGTCTTTGAGATGCTGGAGACGGAATTCGAACGGATCGATGTTCAACGCGCGCGCAATGGCATCCATGTGCATCTCACGTGCGTAGTGATTCGCCGTCGCCGCGAGTCCGCGGTAGGAGCCCTGTCGCAGCGGCGAATCGGACTGGTGAAACTGGATGCGTTGGTTCGGAATGTCGTACGGCGTGCGAATACCGGCGTTTCCGGAATTCCAGTTGTCGAACTCCCAGGACACGATCCGGTGACGCGCGTCGACGGCGGCTTTGACGTCGATGACGCCTGCGGGCCGAAAGTAAGCCCACGTGAACTCCTCGGCGCGGGTCCACACGAGCTTCACTGGCTTTCCGGCCGCCCTCGCCAGGCGCGCCGCTTCGATCGCGACCTCGCCCGTGTGCTTTCCACCGTATCCGGAGCCCATGTCGGGCACGATCACGCGGATCCGGTCCTGCGGAATGTGAAATGCGTCGGCGAGTTCGGATCGCACGCCAAAGGGACGCTGCGTGCCCGTCCAGACGGTGAGCCGCCCATCCGCCCATTCGGCAACCGCGGCTCGGGGCTCGAGCGGAACGTGCGCGATGTATGGAACGAGATAGCTCTCGCTGAACGTGCGAGCGCCCGCCGGTGCCGTGACATCGCCGACCGTGTACGGCGTGCCGCCGCGGCCGGCGTCACCCGTCCGTTTCAGATGCTCGTAAATCGTGTCGGACCCGGGCTGCCCGGTCCGCGGACGCCACGTCGCGACGACCATCACGGCGGCCCGGCGCGCGATCCGTTCCGTCGGAGCGACCACCCCGACGAAATCTCCGTCATGGACGATCGAAACGTCCGCAATGCCCGCCGCTCTCGATGTGTCGAGCGCGTCGAGGGTCGCGCCAGGCGATTCCGGACGGATCATGCGACCGATGAGCAGTCCTGGTCGCGTGATGTCGGACGCATATTGATGCACGCCGGTTACGAACGCGCGGCCGTCGACTTTTCGTTGCGGCTTGCCGCGGACCGTCCATTTGTCGGCGGGTGTGGTCGGCGGCTCGCCCGAGATGGTGCCCGACAGCTTTCGGCCCTTGGTGAGATCACCATAGGATTTGGATTTCCCGGACGACGAGACGACTTGTCCGTCGCGCGCCGTCAGCGTGACGCGATCGACGTTGAAGTCCGCCGCCGCCGCGTCGATCAGCATCTCCCGCGCGACCGCGGCGGCCCGCGACAGCTGGCGTCCCATTCGCGGCGTCGAGAGTGAACCGAACGTGCCGGCGTCGAACGGCACGAGATCCGTGTCGGCCATCACCATCTGCACCGACGCCAGCGGCACGCGGAGCTCGTCGGCGACGGCCTGCGCGAGCGACGTGCGGATGTTCTGGCCGATCTCCACCTTGCCGGTATACACCGTCACATTGCCGCGTTCGTCGATGTGCAGCCAGGCCGCAAGGTCGTTCGTCTCGCCCGGCGCCTGCCCGCGGCCCGATTCCTGCGCCGCGAGCCGCGGGAGCGTTGCCACCACGACGAGTCCCGTCCCGAACGCGCGCATGAAATCGCGGCGATCGAGATCGAAAGAATACCGGCGCGGTTCCGCGAGCTCGTATCGTTCCGGCTCGATCGGCAGTTCAGCGCCGCTCATGATCGACCTCCCGCTGTTGTCGTCGCCTTGATGCGCCCCGCCGCGAGTTGGATGGCTTTGACGATCCGAGGAAACGTGCCGCAGCGGCAGATGTTATGGTCCATCGCGGCCGCGATGTCGCTCGTACTCGGCGACGGATTCTTCGTGAGGAGTCCGGCCGCAGCCATCACCATGCCGGGGGTGCAGTAGCCGCATTGAAAGGCTTCCGCTTCGAGGAACGCTTGCTGCAGCGGATGCAGCGCGCCCGCAGGCGCGAGCGCCTCGATCGTCGTGATGGTCTTCCCCGCGAGCCCCTCGAGCCGCGTGACGCAGGACCGCGTCGCCACGCCGTCGACGAGCACGGTGCAGGCGCCGCACTGCCCTTCGCCGCATCCGTACTTCGTTCCGGTGAGCCCGAGCTCGTAGCGGAGAACGGTGAGGAGCGTGTCCCCCGCCGCACCGTCGATGTCGTGATTCTGACCGTTGATCCGCAGCGTGAACGTCGGCATCGGATCACCTCGTAACCGGCCCGCGCGCGATTACTGGTTCGTCATTACTCCGGTTTCGGATTCGCCCGGATGGTCTCGCGCACCGCTTCGACGAGCGCCTCGCGATCGGCGCGCATCTCGTCGTCTATCACCACCACGGGCACGTGTTCGGGCGCTTCAATCCGGATGCGCCCCGCGGCGTCAGCGTTCGCGACGACCAGGTCGGGCCTGAGGCCGTGCATCACGCGGAGCGCTTCATCGGCGCTCGCGCACGTCGCAACCGCAAAGCGCAGTTTCGCGAGGACCGCCTCCGATTGTCCCACCACGTCCGGGTCGCCGCCAACCAGAAGCACGAGCGGCGCAAACCCCTCGCGATCGGTCGATCGACGTCCACCTCTGGGGAGCCGGCGGCGATCGGGCCGGCCGCGCCGATGCTCGAAGATTTCAGCCATTGGGCGAAAGATAATACGGAAGGGCCCGATGCGCCAATTCGGGCACGCGGGATGCACGAAGAGACCGCGTGGCGCTCTTCGAACGACGGAAAGGATACGGCGACGCCATTCTGGATCGACGGCGAACCTACGTGGACATCCTGGAACGGGTCCTCGCGGGTCAAATACGGTCGGATCGCGCGCGCGAGCGCAGCCGTTTCCTGCGTCGCGTAAAGATTGGCCGAAGCGCATTGAACGGCGCCGTGGGGTCAGTTGAAGTGCAACTGCTCGACGGTATTGACGAGTAGATCAGCGCCGCGCAGGCGCCGGACGTTCGTTCATCACGAACGACCACAACGTGTCTCCCGCCCCCACGACCACATACTGCAAACCGTCCAGCTCGTAGGTGATCGGTCCGTTGCTGACCGACGCGGTCAAGCCGGCGTGCCACAGCGCATCGCCTGTCGTCGCATTCAGCGCGACCAGATCGTTGGCGGCCCCGCCGCTGAATACCAGGTTGCCGGCGGTGCTGAGCAACCCCGCGCGCCCGCCGCCTTCCCACTGATGGCTCCACTTGATCTTGCCGGTCTTGTAGTCGATTGCCTGCAGCATCGATTCGCCCCAGCCGCCGCGATCGGTGCCGCCCCACCCTTGGGGGTTCTCGCCGGGATCGTAGATGTAGTAGACGCTGAACGCCCGGTTCGCATTCACGTAGAACAGCCCCGTCTGCGGGCTGAAGGTCGGCGGCGGCCAATTGGCTGCGCCCCCCTGGTTGGGCGACACGAGCGCACCGGCGATCTGCGGCATCTTTTCCGGATTCGGCACCGGCTGTCCCTTCTCGTCGTAACCCTTCGCCCAGTTCGTCTTCACGTATTCGGTCGACACGATCGCCTGCCCGTTGGTGCGATCGAGGACGAAGAAGTGCCCGTTGCGGGCCGCCTGCGCCACGAGCTTCCGCGGCTGGCCGTTGATCGTGCCGTCGAACAGCACGGCGGTCTGCGTCGAATCCCAGTCGTGCGTATCGTGGGGCGACGATTGGAAATACCAGTTCATTTTCCCCGTGTCGGGATTGAGCGAGACGATCGACGCGGTGAACAGGTTGGCGCCGGTGCGATTGACATGTGCGATGACCGGCTGTGGATTACCGGTCGTCACGTACATCTGATTCAGCTCCGGATCGTAGGTGACCGGCTGCCACGTCATCCCGCCGCCGTGCTTCATCGCATCTTCGTTGGGCCACGTCTCGGATCCCGGTTCGCCCTTCTTCTGCGGCACGACGTACCAACGCCACTGCATCTCGCCGGTCTCCGGATCGTGTGCCTGAATGTAGCCAGGGACGTCGAGGTCGTCGCCGCTGACGCCCGCGATCACGTGGTTCTTGATCACGACCGGAGCGACCGAGCCGTAATAGAACTGGTCGAGATCGCAAATCTCCTTGTGCCACCGCTCCCGGCCGTCCTTGATATTCAGCGACACGAGATTGCAGTCGGGTGTCTCGAAGTAGAGGTTTTCACCGAGGATCGCGGCGCCGCGGTTCCCGATATGGATGCCCCCCTTCGATTGCCATGCGAAGTGCCAAATCTCGCGGCCGGTGCGCGCGTCGAGCGCCCACACGTGATCTGGCGCGGTGAGATAGACGACGCCGTTCACCATGAGCGGGGTCGCTTTGATTGCTCCGGGGTTCTGCGTACCGCCGGCCCCGGGGTTCTGGCGGTACACCCATCCGAGGCTCAGCGCACCGACGTTGCCGTCGTTGATCTTCGTCAGCGTGCTAAATCGACGTCCCGAGTAGTCGCCGTTGTAGGTCGGCCAGGAGTCGGTGCCCGGCTTCACCAGCTTGGCCGGGTCGATGCCGGTTTGCGCCGTGGCGACAAGCCCCGCGGCGGTCAACAGTCCACAGACGATCAAGGCAACGCGCTTCATTTCAGGGTCTCCAGGTAAGCGACGACGTCGTGGACCTGCTTGTCGGTGATGATGTCGAGCATCGCGTGGTGGGCCGCGAGCGGATCGGTCTTCACCACTTTCACCGCCGGACCGCGCCGGATCGTGCGGTACTCGCCCGACGCGTCGCGCAGCGTCACGTTGAAATCGTCCATCGCGACGAGCACGCCGCTGACCGTCTCGCCCGAGCCGGTTGTGACCGTCACCCTGACGGCGCTCGCCGGCGGAGCCGCCGGTCCGCCGGCGCGTGCCCCGCGGCCGCGTCCGCCCTGGGGTCCCGGAAACAGGAAGCGCTGCTGGATGTCGATCGGCTCGAGCCGCGATCCGATTCCGGCGAGCGGCGGACTGTTCGGCGAGTGGCACTCACTGCATTTGCCGGGGCCGTTGAAGAACTCGGCGCCAGCCTTCGCGTCGCCGACCAGCACGTTCTGCGCCTGGAACAGTGGCGAACCCCGGAACGAATCATTGACGCGGTCGCGCAGGAAGTTCGCCAGATCGCGGATCTGCGTATCGGTGAGCGACGCGGCGCTCGCGCCGCTCTGCATCTTGTGTCCTTGTTTCAGGTACGGACCGAGCTGGCTCCCGTACCGATCGCGCAGCACGATCAACGAGCGCACCAGGTTCGGTCCGTTGTCGCCCCCGCGCGCCTGTGTTCCATGGCAGTTGATGCACTCGGCGGCCCAGACTTTCTTTCCACGCTCCGCGGACTCGATCTCCACCGGCGGCACGTCGCGCGGCCCCGCCCCCATCGGCGGCCCGCCGCCCCGCGTTTGCGGCGCCCCTCCGCCCCGTCCGCCGCCCGCGGGCGGCTGCTGCGGCGTCTGGTTCGGCGGCGTTTGCGCCGCCACGAGAACCGCCGCCGCGAGCACGACAGCCGAGCTCACGAACCCAGCGCGGGTGATCAGGACGTTTCGCATGCCACGCATCATATTTCAGGTCAGCGAAAGCGCTCAATCAGCGAGAGCCATTCGGCGTCACGGCCGACGGGCTGCACCACGACGGACACGAAGCTCACGAGGAACACGAAGACCAGTTAGATTCTTCGTGCGTTTCGTGTTCTTCGTGTCGTCGTGATCCGAAGCCGTCAGCGCGTGCGGACCTGACGGCCCTCGTTGCCACGCGCCACTGCTTAGGTCTGGCCGAACTCGAAATTGAGGAGATCCCCAAGGCGTTCGACCGTGATATCCGCAGCCGGATAACGCCTCAGGATCTCGCGGTCGTGTGCGTAGTGACCCTGCCGGGGGAACACGGTCGTCACGCGGCTGCCCCAGGCGCGCTTGAAGGC
>JBKPTT010000217.1:0-11606 GCA_046735635.1 Acidobacteriota bacterium
TACATTGAGTGGTTCCCACTCATACCGTCGGACGTCTCCTTATGCCACAGCGCAAGCTTGATGTCGTGCTCGACTCCGTGAAGCGCCTGATGCGCATGGGGGCGACCGCCAATCTTGTGAACCTGCTCCAGAAGCAGCACCCCGCCGACCTCGCGCAGCTCTTCTCGGAGCTGCAAGAAAAGGATCGAATGGCGGCATTTACGATCCTTGCGGAGCGCAATTCCAAGCTCGCGATGGAGGCGTTGAGCGAGTTGGGGCCCGAGGCTGGCGCCGCCCTCCTCGCCGATCGATCCGCCGACGAAATCGTCAGGTTGACCCAGGAGTTGCCGTCCGACGACGCCGCCGCCCTGATCGCCTATCTGCCGGAGGAGCTTTCGACCACCGTTCTCGAGCTGCTGCAGAAAAGGCCCGCAGGCGATGCGGTAGGCGACCTGCTCGAGTACAAGGAGCAGACCGCGGGTCGCATCATGAACCCGAAGGTCTTCGCCCTGGCCGAGGACATGACCGCAGGTGAGGCGATCACCGCACTGCAGGGGTCGCGCGACGTGGAGGTGGTGTTCTACCTGTACGTGATCGACGTGCGACGGCATCTGGTCGGCGTTGTCTCGCTGCGCCGTCTGCTGCTGGTCTCCCCCGAAACACCGCTGAAGCGGATCATGACGACCGACATCATCAGCGTTCGCGTCGACATGGACCAGGAGGAGGTCGCGCGCCAGGTGGCGTCGTACAACCTCCTCGCGATCCCTGTCGTCGACGAGGAGAACAAGCTGGTCGGCGTCATCACCGTGGACGACGTGATCGACGTCATCAAGGACGAAGCCACCGAAGACGTCTATCGTCTCGCGGGCGTCGCGGGGGACGACCGCGTCTTTGCCACCGCGTTCGAATCGTTGCGCAAACGCGTGCCGTGGCTGGAGGTCAACCTGGTGACCGCGTTCATCGCGGCGTCGGTGGTTGCACTGTTCGAAGGCACGATCTCGCAAGCGACCGCACTCGCGGTCTTCATGCCGGTCGTCGCAGGTATGGGAGGAAATGCGGCCACCCAGACGCTCACGGTCATCGTCCGCGGCATCGCGCTCGGAGAGCTGACGTGGGCGAACAGCCGCAAGGCGCTGGTGAAGGAAGCGCTGGTCGGCCTCGGCAACGGCATCGCGTGCGGGCTCGTTGCGGCGATCGTCGTGTGGCTCTGGAAAGGCGACATGTGGCTGGGCGCGATCCTGCTTGGCGCGATGGTGATCAACATGTTCGTGGCGGCAACCGCCGGCACGTTGATCCCGCTGTTCTTGCGTGCGCTCAAGATCGATCCGGCGCTGGCATCTTCGGTCTTCATCACGACGCTGACCGACGTCTTCGGCTTCGCATCGTTCCTCGGGCTGGGGACGATCTTCATCAAATACCTGCATTTATCAGTAAAATGAGGGGTGCCCGTTTACACGTCGGAGGCGCTCATCCTTCGCACGTACAAGCTTGGCGAAACGGATCGGATCGTGGTGTTCCTGACGCGCGATCGCGGCAAGAAGCGCGGTGTTGCCAAGGGGGCGCGGCGCGTCCGGTCGAGATTCGTGGGGGCGCTGGAGCCGATGACGCGCGCGGGCGTCGAGTACTACGAGCGCGAACAGCGCGAGCTGGTGCGGATCAATTACGTCGAGCCGACGCGCTCGCCGCTGTCGGGCGCAGCGGGCGAAGGTCTCGGGCACGTCGGATACTTCGCGGAGCTGATCGACGAATGGGCGCCCGATGCGCACGCCGACGAGCGTCTGTACCGGCTGGGATCGTCGATGACCGACGCGATCGCGGCGGGTGCGCCCGTCGAGCCGCTGGCGCGCTATTTCGAGTACTGGCTGATGCGGCTCCAGGGAGTGTATCCGTCGCTCTCGTCGTGCGCCGGATGCGCGGAGCCGCTCGTGGCCGGCGCGGTGCTGCCGCCGCGCGATGACGTGTTTCTCTGCCGGGCGTGCGCGCCAGCCGGCGGGACGGCCGTGAGCGTCGATGCGCTGAGGTTCCTGAAAGGGGCGGGTGCGACGCCCCCCGAACGTGTCGATGCGCTGCCGCTCGCGCCGCGCGCCGAGCGCGAGCTCGACGCATTGCACCGCCGGCTGCTGCATCTGCATCTCGAAAAGGAATTGAAGTCCGCCCGGGTGCTGCGCGAGATGCGCCACGCCCGGTGAGCCGAATGGTCACGCTGCAACAACTGATTTTCAAACTCTCGGAATTCTGGGCCTCCCGTGGCTGCCTGCTCCAGCAGCCGCTCGACATCGAAATGGGCGCCGGCACGATGCACCCCGAGACGTTCCTCCGGGTGCTGGGTCCCGCGCACTGGAACGTGGCCTACGTCCAGCCGTCCCGCCGTCCGGCGGACGGCCGGTTCGGCGAAAATCCCAACCGCCTGTTCAAGCATCAGCAGTTCCAGGTGATCCTGAAACCCGCGCCCGACGAGGTGCAGCAGCTCTATCTGCAGAGCCTCGAGGCATGCGGCATCGATCTGCGGGCGCACGATGTGCGGTTCGAAGAGGACAACTGGGAGTCGCCGACGCTCGGCGCCTGGGGCATCGGGTGGCAGGTGCTCTTCGACGGCCAGGAGATCACGCAGTTCACATACTTCCAGCAGGCCGGAGGCATCGATCTCGCGCCGATCTCGGTCGAGCTGACCTACGGCATCGAGCGGTTCGCGATGGCGTTGCAGGACGTGGACAACGTCTTCGACCTGGAGTGGGCGCCGGGGGTGACCTATCGTGACGTGCGGCATCGAGACGAAGTCGAGCAGTCGAAGTATGCGTTCGGGCAGATCGACATGCCGAAGGAGCAGGTGAACGCACTGCACCGAGATTTGTTCGACAAGTACTACCTGCTCGCCGAGACGCTGCTGCGCAGCGACCTGACCTTGCCCGCGCTCGACTATTGCCTGAAGTGCTCGCACATGTTCAACCTGCTCGACGCCAGCGGGGGCCTCGGCGTAACCGAGCGAACCGCGTACATCCTGCGCGTGCGGCAGCTGGCCGTCGCCATCGCGAAGCACTGGGTCGGTGAGCCGGCCAATACGCGAGCGGGGTCTGAAGACCCCGCTCTACAACAGACCGATGACGCGGGGTCCGGTAGACCGGGGTCTTCAGACCCCGGCAGACATACGACCGGTAGGGCGGGGTCTTCAGACCCCGGCAAACATACGACCGGTAGGGCGGGGTCTTCAGACCCCGCCAAACATCATGGATAGGGAAGTCCTGCTCGAGATCGGAGTCGAGGAACTGCCGGCCGCGTGGCTCCCGGGGCTCACGCGTCAGCTCGCGGACCGGCTTGCAGCTCGCCTGGCAGAATACCGTATCGCCGCGGGCGCGCCGATCGAGAGCTACAGCACGCCGCGCCGCTTGATGGCGCGTGTCGCAAAAATCGCCGAGCGCCAGGAGGATCTCGAAGAGACGATCAGCGGCCCGCCGGTGTCGGCCGCGCTTGGTGCCGACGGCAAACCGACCCCGGCCGCGCTCGGATTTGCGAAGAAGCAGGGGGTCGCATTCGAAGAGCTGGCACGCGTGACGACGTCGAAGGGTGAATACCTCGCTTTTCACAAGCGGCAGCGTGGAAAGAGCGCGGTCGATGCGCTGCCCGAGCTCCTCGCCGGTCTGCTGCGCGATCTCAGCTTCCCCAAACAGATGCATTGGGATGCGAAGCTCGATGACGGCCGCGGCGAATTCGTGTTCGGAAGGCCGATTCGCTGGCTGCTCTTTCTCTATGGCGGTCGCGTCGTCCCGTTTACGATCGGGCGCACGCCTGGAGCGGCCGGGGCGCAGGTGCTCGACGTCGAGTCCGGCGCGCTCACCTACGGTCACCGGTTTCTCGCAACGAGCGGCCGCGCGGGCCGTTCGATCAAGGTCCGCAGCTTTGAAGAATACGAAGCGCGGCTGTCGGAGCACTTCGTGGTACTGTCGCACGCGGAGCGGCGGGACCGCATCGCGCGCGAGCTCGAATCGCACGCGCGGAGACTCGGCGGACGGGTCCAGCTCAAGGCGCACGGACAACTCATCGAGGAAGTTGCGGACCTCGTCGAGTATCCCGGCGTGGTCGCTGGCTTCTACGATCGGGGATTCCTCGAGCTGCCGCACGAGGTCCTGACGACTACGCTCGTCCATCACCAGCATTACTTTCCGGTGGTCGGCGAGCGTGGCGAGCTGAAGGAAGCCTTTCTGGCGGTGGTCAACACGCAGCCGTCAGATGAGCGTCTCATCGCGAAAAACGCCGAGCGCGTCGTGACCGCGCGGTTGCGCGACGCGCGGTTCTTCTGGGAGTCCGACCGCAAGATCGCGTTGGAGTCGCGACTGGATCGGCTGCATACACTCCAGTTCCACAAGAAGCTCGGCAGCTATCGGGACAAAGCGCACCGCATTTCCGCGCTGGCCGAATGGATTGCGCGCGATGTATTCGGCAGCGAAAACGACGCGGCGGCCGCCAGGCAGGCCGGCTTGCTCGCCAAGGCGGATTTGACCACGGACATGGTCTTCGAGTTCACCGAGCTGCAGGGGACGATGGGCGGGATCTACGGACGTCAGGAAGGTCTTCCCGAACCGGTCTGGAAGGCCATTTATTATCAGTACTTGCCGATTGGCGTCGAAGCGGATGCGCCGCCTTCGCGGGAACAACTCGGCACGGCGGCCGTTTCGTGGGGCGCCGTGTCGCTCGCCGACAAGCTCGACACGTTTGTCTCTCTTTCACGCGCGGGCGAGAAAGCAACCGGTTCGCGCGATCCATTCGGGCTACGTCGTCAGTCGCAGGGTGCGGTCCGCATTCTGATGGACCTTCCTGAGCTGACGGGTATCGATCGCGAAGTTTCGTTGGGCCCCCTTCTGTCGCGCGCAGCCGGCGGCGGCACGCCTTGGGACGAGGAGGCGGCGCTCGCGTTCGTGACCGAGCGGGTCCGCTTTGCGCTCGAGCAGCGCGGTTTTCCAGTGGAAGTCGTGCGCGCCGCGACGTCGACGGGAGACATCAGTCCGCTTCGGGCGCGGCGCATCGCCGACGCGATTCAGCGGATGCGCGGGTCGGAGGACTTTCAGGCGCTTGCGGTGCTCTTCAAGCGCGTGAAGAACATCGCGAAGGAATTGCCGGCAGGCGCGAACGCCGATGGGACGGCGCTCACCGAGTCGGCGGAGCGAGCGCTCGTCGACGAGCTGAACGCTCGCCGGCCGCGAATCGACGCCGCCGCGGCCCGCAGCGATTATCGAGCCGCGTTCATGGAAATCGCCGGACTTCGCGCGGCCGTCGATCGATTCTTCACCGAGGTGTTCGTGATGGCCGACGACGCGCGGATCAGGAACGCGCGCCTGACGCTCATGGCGGATCTGCGCGATCTGATCATTCATCTCGCCGATATTTCGGAAATCATTCCTCAAACGGAGTAGTCAGCACACATGGCGAAGAAGCTCGCTCGCAAGGCAAAAGCAACCAAGCCGCGAACCGCGACCCTTCGACAGGCTCAAGGTCGTCCCGAGCAAGGTCGAGGGACGAAGCGCGGTACGCGTAAGTACGTCTACTTCTTCGGGAGCGGCAAAGCCGAAGGGGACCGCACGATGAAAGACCTCCTCGGCGGGAAGGGCTCCGGGCTCGCCGAGATGACCAACGCCGCTTTGCCGGTGCCGCCCGGGTTCACGATTTCCACCGAGGCGTGCAACCTCTATTACAGCGAGGGGCGGAAGACGCCCGCCGAGGTCGATCGGCAGATGCTCGATGCGCTTCGGAAACTCGAAAAGGCGGCGGGCGCGGAGCTCGGCAACGTCAAGAACCCGCTGCTCGTGTCGGTGCGTTCGGGTGCGAAGTTCTCGATGCCGGGCATGATGGACACGATCCTCAATCTGGGACTCAACGACGAGACGGTCGAAGGACTGAAGGCGCGCACGAGCAACGGACGCTTCGCCTGCGATAGCTATCGCCGCTTCATTCAGATGTTCGGCAACGTCGTGCTCGAAATCCCCAAGGAGGCGTTCGAACACGAGTTCGAGCACGCCAAGCAGGCGCGCGGCGCGAAGCTCGACACCGATCTCGACGAGCAAGGGTTGCGCGATGTCGTTCGCCGCTACAAGGAAGTGGTGCGCTCGCGCGTGAAGCGCGATTTCCCGCAGGATCCGCTGGAGCAGCTGCGCGGCGCGCGCGACGCCGTGTTCCGCTCGTGGAACAACGCGCGCGCGATCGAGTACCGCCGGATCTACGAGATCCCTGATTCGATCGGTACCGCGGTCAACGTCCAGGCGATGGTGTTCGGCAATACGGGCGATCGCTCGGCGACCGGCGTCGGATTCACGCGCAATCCGGCGACGGGCGCGAACGAGTTCTACGGCGAGTTCCTGATCAACGCGCAGGGCGAGGACGTCGTGTCGGGCGTCCGCACGCCGCAACCGATCAGCGAGCTCGAAAAGGTCTTGCCCGCCGCCTACAAGCAGCTGCGGCAGATCACCAAGAGGCTCGAGAAACACTATCGCGACGTCCAGGATTTCGAGTTCACGATTCAGGACGAGCGTCTGTACATGCTTCAGACGCGCAACGGCAAGCGAACCGGGTATGCGGCGGTCATGATTGCGACCGATCTCGTCGACGAGAAGCTCATTTCGCCGAAGGACGCGGTCCTGCAGGTCGATCCCGAATCGGTCAGCCAGCTGCTTGCGCCGGTATTCGAACCGAAAGCGTGGAAAGCGCTGCCCGTCGCGACCAAGGGCCTGCCCGCCTCGCCAGGTGCCGCTTCGGGGCAGGCGGTGTTCACCGCGGATGATGCCGTCGAGTGGACCCGGCAGGGCAAGAAGGTGGTGCTCGTGCGCAAGGAGACGGTGCCAGACGACATTCACGGCATGTTCGTCTCGCAGGGCGTGCTCACCGCGACCGGCGGCATGACCTCCCATGCGGCCGTCGTCGGACGCCAGATGGGGAAGCCGTCCGTGGTCGGCGCAGGCGCGCTCGAGGTGGCGGAAGCGGCGCGCACCGCGATCGTCGGAAGCAAGACGATCAAGGAAGGGGACTACATCTCGTTCGACGGGTTGACCGGCGAGGTGAAGGTGGGACAAGTGCCCACCAAGCCGAGCGAGATCCTGCAGGTAATCGCCGGCGAGATGAAGCCGGCGCAGTCGGACGTGTATCAGCGATTCGAAAAGCTGCTCACCTGGGCGGACAAGTTCCGCCGTCTGGGGATTCGCGCCAATGCCGACCAGCCGGATCAGGCCGAGACGGCTTACGCGTTCGGGGCGCGCGGGATCGGCCTGTGCCGAACGGAGCATATGTTCTTCGGCGAAGGGCGAATCCCCATCGTTCAGCGGATGATCCTCGCGGACAACGAGTCGGATCGACGCAAGGCGCTGAACGAGCTCTTGCCGCTCCAGCGCGCGGACTTCTATGGCGTGTTCAAGGGCATGCACGGCACCCCGGTCACCATTCGCACGATCGACCCGCCGCTGCATGAGTTCCTGCCCAAGCGCGAAGAGCTGATGGTGGAGCTCGCGAAGATGGAGGTCCAGGGACGGAAGGACGAGGAATACGCGAACAAGCAGAAGCTCTTGCGGCGTGTGGAACAGCTGCACGAGTTCAACCCGATGCTCGGCCATCGTGGCGTGCGCCTTGGCGTGACCTATCCGGAGATCACCGAGATGCAGACGCGGGCGATCATCGAAGCCGCGTGCCAGCTCGCGAAGGAAGGCACCAAATGCGTGCCCGAGATCATGATCCCACTCGTCGGACACGTGAAGGAGCTTCGCGATCAGAAAACGGTCGTCGATCGCGTCGCCGCCCAGGTGATGAAGGAGCAGGGCGTCAAGATCCAGTACCTCGTGGGGACGATGATCGAGGTGCCCCGCGGTGCGCTGACCGCGGACGAAATCGCCGCCGAGGCCCAGTTCTTCTCGTTCGGCACGAACGACCTGACGCAGCTCACGTTCGGCTTCTCGCGCGACGACATCGGGAAGTTCCTGGGCGCCTATCAGGACAAGAAGATTCTGGACAAGGATCCGTTTGCGACGATTGACACCGTCGGCGTCGGCGCGCTGGTTGCGATGGGCGTTCAGAAAGGCCGCGGTGCGCGGCCGACGCTGAAGGTCGGGATATGCGGCGAGCACGGCGGCGATCCCTCGTCGATCCACTTCTTCGAGAAAGTCGGCCTCGATTACGTGAGCTGCTCGCCGTACCGCGTACCAGTCGCGCGTCTGGCGGCGGCGCAGGCGGCGCTGGCCGTCAAGGTCGGAGATTGATCCGGGTCTACAAACATGAGGACGGGGCCACGCGGATCGTCGAGAGCGTGGACCCCGCTTGGCTCACGGCCGGCAGCGGTGTGCGCGTGTGGGTCGATCTCGACCAACCGACGCCGGACGAAGCCCGAGTGCTCAGCGAGGTGTTTCACTTCCACGAGCTGGCCATCGAAGATGCCTTGAGCGAGCTGCACCACCCGAAGGTCGAATCGTATGGCGATTACCTCTATCTGATCCTCCACGGCATCGACTTTCGCGCCTCCGAGCATTGCTTCAGCACGAAAGACATCGATTTCTTCCTCGGTGCGCAGTTCCTCGTGACGGTGCACCCGGGCGTGTCGCGCTCGATTGGGCAAGTCGCCGGCGCGTGCAGCCGCGACGAGCGCATTCTGGCGGAAGGCCCTGGAATGCTGCTCTACCGGATCGTCGACACCATGGTCGACAACTACCGGCCGGAAGTCGAGAAGCTATCCGAGACGCTTGACGAGCTCGAGAACGAGGTCTTTGAGAAGCCGAACCCGCAGCTCGCTCGCCGAATCCTGAACTTCAAAAAGGACATTTCGTCGCTGCGGCAGATCGTGTTGCCACAGCGCGATGTCATCGCGAGGCTGGCGCGCCGGGAATTCCCATTGATCAGCGAACAGCTGGCCTACGGCTTCCGCGACGTGCACGATCACCTGGTGCGTTTGGCGGACGAGGCGATGTTCTTCCAGGATCGCATCACGGGCATCCTCGACGCGCATCTCTCTGCGGTCTCGAACTCGCTGAACCAGGTGATGAAGGTCCTGACGATCATCGCGACCCTCTTCATGCCGCTGACGGTGTTCACGGGCATGTACGGCATGAACGTGCCCCTTCCGCATCTCCCGGGCGGCGATGGCGCTCAGTTCTGGTGGATTCTGGGAATCATGCTCGCGATGTCCATCGGAATGCTGGCGTACTTCCGGCAAAAGAACTGGATATGAGGCAATGGGGCGCATCCACAGGCTTCCTCTCCATCTCGCCAATCAGATCGCGGCCGGCGAAGTTGTCGAGCGGCCAGCGTCGGTCGTCAAGGAGCTCATAGAGAACTCGCTCGATGCGGGCGCGACGCGGGTCGCCATTTCGATCGAGCTCGGCGGCAAGAAGCTCCTGCGCGTCGAAGACGATGGCGAGGGGATGGAGCCGGAGGACGCGCGGCTCGCGATCGAGCGGCACGCGACGAGCAAGATCGCAAAACCGGAGGATCTCGGCGCCATCAGAACGCTCGGGTTCCGCGGCGAGGCGCTGCCCAGCATCGCGTCGGTCTCGCACTTCGTCCTGCGCACGCGCGCGCGGGGCGCTGCCACGGGCACCGAGATCCGCGTCAACGGCGGAACCGTCGCCGCCGAGCGCGAGATCGGCGCGCCCGAAGGCACGTGCATCGATGTCGCGGATCTTTTCTACAACCTGCCCGCACGCCAGAAGTTTCTCAAGTCCGACGCCGCGGAAGCCACGCAGATCTCGCGGATCGTCACACAGATGGCGCTCGGGTACCCGGAAGTGGGATTCACGTTGACCAGCGGCGCTTCGACAGGCTCGGGGCAGTTGCGCAAGGTGCTGGAATGCCCGCCGTCGAACGGGCTCGGTGAACGGTTCTATCAATTGTTCGGTGAGCGGCTCGACTTGATCGAGGTGCGCAAGGAAGCCGGCGGCATCCAGATTCACGGCTACGTCGCCGCCCTCGGCGATCAGGGTCCGGTACGAGGCGCGCAGAACGTGTTCGTCAATCGGCGGATCGTGCGCGACCGCACCATTGCTCACGCCATTTCGGAGGCCTACAGCGTCGCCACGATCAAGGAACGCAGCCCCGAAGTGCATCTGTTCATCCGGATTCCCCCCGATCGCGTCGACGTGAACGTGCACCCGACCAAGGCGGAGGTCCGCTTTCTCGAGCAGTCGCTCGTCCACGAGGTGCTGCGGCGGGCGCTTGGCGATGCGCTCGGCCACGGACGCGCGCCGGAACTGCAGTTCACGCCGTTCGCCCCTGGGCCGGCCGAGCCGACGCCCATGGCCATCCCGGGCGTGCTCGCCGGGGCAACCGTCGCGAACCGCTGGACACCCGATTCGCTGGGTGCGTGGCGCAATCTCATGGAGCCGGCGAACCCCGCAGAACCTGGAACGCTGCAGAACCCTCTAGAACCCGGTGGAACCCCGCCGAACTCCGTGGAGATCCGGCCCATGATTCCGCTCGGCCAGTTTCGCGACACGTTCATCATCGCGATAGACAACGAAGGGATCGCAATCATCGATCAGCACGTCGCGCACGAGCGGGTGCTGTTCGAGCAGGTAATGGAGAAGCTGACCACCGGCCGCCTCGAGTCGCAGCGGCTGCTCACGCCAATCCTCCTCGAGCTGTCGCCGGCGCAGCGTCATGCATTGCTGCCGCACGCGGCGACGCTCGAAAAGTTCGGCCTCGAGATCGAAGAGTTTGGCGGAGACAGCGTCCGTCTGTCCGCGCTGCCTGCGCTGCTCGACCCCGCTGAGTGTGAAGGGGCCGTTCGCGCGCTTGCCGAGGATCTGGAAGGCCTCGACCGCGGCTCGCGCGTGGAGGATGCGCTGAGGAAGATCGCCGCCACCATGGCGTGCCACGCCGCCGTCAAGGCGAACTACCCGCTGACGCTGGAGAAGATGCGCTACATTCTTGAGGAGCTGCGCCGGACCGCCTACTCGAGCGTGTGCCCGCACGGACGCCCGGTCGTCCTTCGAATCACGCGCCGGGAGATAGAGAAGAACTTCCAGCGCATCTGATACTGTTCACCTCATGAACGAAATGTCCGGCCACGATTGTGGCCTGAAGGGGTGCAGATGATTCGGCGATCGCGGCAGGCATCAAGGCGATGAGTTCCATGGTCCTCGATTACCTGTCGCGGCACGCGTAACGCGCGATGCTCGAGGAGATTCTGGACTCCCGCGTCTGGCTCGCGAGCTGGGTTGCAGGCGTCACGCTGCTCAACTACAGCGTCGGTCTGCTGGTGCTCCAGGCGTACTCTCGTCAGAGATTCGTCGAACGCGACCACTGGCGTCCACCCGGTCTCGGCGGGCGCTTCGGATCCGACGTCAGGCAACTGACGGTCTCCAGCGCGTTCGTCCTGCTCATCGCGGTAGTGGCCATGCTGGGCGATCGATTCGTGCGCGAGGCGCTCGTTGGTGGAATGCTCGTCGTGCAGATCGCGACGCTGGTTTCGAACGTCGCCGATTTGCTGACATATCGCGCGCTGACCGCTCCGGACGCGGCTGAAGGGCACGTTCGCTATTCCGCCGGCTACCGCTATCGCGCGGCCGCCGCGCGGTGTGTCGGCCTCGGCCTCTTCACGACAACCGTCGCGCTGCTGTTCGACAGCTTGTCGTTTCTCGTGGGTTCCGCCCTGCTGCTCGCGACGG
>JBKPTT010000218.1:0-13959 GCA_046735635.1 Acidobacteriota bacterium
TGTGGAGATTGCGGCCACCGCGAGTCCGCCGGTCTGTCGCATCATGGACTTCGGGCGCTACCAGTACCAGGAACAGAAGCGCGCCCGGCAGGCCAAGAAGCACCAGAAGATCATCGAGGTCAAAGAGATCAAGTTCCGTCCCAAAGTGGACGAGCACGATTATCAGTTCAAGAAGAAGCACATCGAGCGCTTCCTGGCTGAAGGGGACAAGGTCAAGGCGACGATTTTCTTCCGTGGGCGCGAGATGGCGCACCCCGAGATCGGGCGGCGCATTCTCGAGCGGCTGATTGAGGACCTGCAGGAGGTGGCGGTGGCGGAAACGTCGCCGCGGCAGGAAGGCAATCAGATGCACACGATTCTCTCGGGCAAGGTTGGCAAGAAACCGGCGCCCAAGCGCGAGGCGGAACCGCGCGAAGTCGAGTCGTAGGCCGGGGCGTCAGCCCCGGCAAATGACCGGTAGGCCAGGGCTTTCAGCCCCGGCACGAAACAAGGACGATCATGCCGAAATTGAAGACACATCGCGGGGCCGCCAAGCGGTTCAAGAAGACCGCGACCGGAAAATACATGCGCAGCAAGGCGTTCAAACGCCACATCCTGACGAGCAAGACGCGGAGCCGGAAGCGCAGCCTGCGCGGTACCGTCGTGACGTCGGCCGCCGACACGGCGAAGCTGCGCAAGATGTTGCCGTAGTCAGCTATCAGCTGTCAGCTGTCAGCTGTCAGCTGTCAGCTCGCAGCTCGCAGCTCGTAGCTAGAGCCGCAATGGCGGTGCATGGTGAATGAGGGCAAGATGCGGAACGCCAGCGCCGGCGGCCGGAGCGAGGCGCGCCGCCGCCGAGCGACAGCGAGTGGGGGGTGGGACCCCACGAGCACTAAAAGAAGAGAAACAGAATGCCGAGAGTAAAACGAGGTAACGTCCGGCGCGCGAAGCGGAAGAAGCTTCTCTCGCGCGCCAAGGGGTTTTATCAGACCAAGAGCAAGCTCTATCGCTCCGCAAAGGAGTCGGTGGACACCGCGCTCAAGTACGCCTACGTCGGCCGCCGAAACAAGAAGCGCGACTTCCGCCGGTTGTGGGTCGTCCGCATCAACGCGGCGGCACGGGAGAACGGCCTCACCTACGGACAGCTGATCGCGGGTCTCAAGGCGGCGGGCAATCCGATCGACCGGAAGACGCTCGCGGAGCTCGCGATCGCGGAGCCGGCGGCGTTTGCACGCCTCGCGAAGGTGGCGGCGGACGCGAAACCGAAACCACGCGCTTCAGCATAGAAGCGGTCACGTCAACTGATTCCCGGATTCCCGATTCAGGACTAGTGTCTGACTCCCAGATCGACGCCCTGCGCGCCGGGTTCGAGCGCGATCTGGCCGGGGCCGCGACCGTCGCGGCGCTCAAGGCCGTACACGATCGATATCTGGCCCGCAAGGGCGGACTCGTATCCGGCCTGCTGAAAGCGCTCGGATCCGCGCCGGCCGCCGATCGTCCGCGCCTCGGCAAACTCGCCAACGATCTGAAGCAGTACATCGAGTCGCAGCTCGACGACCGGATTGCGTCGGCGGAAGCCTCACGGCCACCGGTCGGCGCCGTCGACATCACGCTGCCCGGCCGCGCTCCCGCGCTCGGCCATCGTCACCCCTTGACGATCCTTCGGGACCGGATCGAATCCATCTTCACGCGTCTCGGATTTCTCGTCATCGAGGGGCCGGAGCTCGAGGACGACTACCACAACTTCGAGGCGCTCAACATGCCGCCCGAGCATCCTGCGCGCGACATGCAGGACACGCTTTATCTGTCCGCTCCGGTGAGGTCGCTCGAGGGGACGCCAGCGACGCTCCTTCGCACGCACACCTCCGGCATGCAGATCCGGTACATGGAGAGGCACAAGCCGCCCGTGCGTCTGATCGCCCCTGGACGGGTGTACCGCCGCGACAATCTCGACCTCACCCACACGCCGATGTTCACGCAGGTCGAGGGCCTCGTCGTCGGCGAAGGGATCTCGCTCGCTGATCTCAAGGGAACGCTGTTCGCATTCCTGCGCGAGCTGTTCGGCCCGGAGCGCCAGCTGCGCTTCCGTCCGAGCTTCTTCCCGTACACCGAGCCAAGTGCCGAAGTCGACATCAGCTGCGGCGTCTGCGAAGGCACCGGCCGCGGACCCGTCCCGCCGAAGCCCGGCACGGGCGAAGGCGGATGCGCGATGTGCAAGAGAACGGGCTGGCTCGAGATTCTCGGCAGCGGCATGGTGCATCCGGCCGTGTTCGAAGCAGTCGGTTACGACCCGGAGCGCTACACGGGATTCGCGTTCGGCATGGGGATCGAGCGCGTCGCGCTGCTGAAGTGGGGGGTGGAAGACATCCGCCTCTTTTACGAGAACGACCTGCGCTTCCTGGAGCAGTTCCCGCTGTGAGAATCGTCTACGACTGGCTTCGGGAGCTCGTGCCGGTTCCGGTGGACGTTGAAACGACGGCCAGGGAGCTGGGCCTGCGCGGATTCGAGGTCGCGACGGTCGAACACGGGCCTCACGCGGTCATCGACTTCGAGATCACGGCGAACCGTCCGGACTGCCTGAATCATATGGGTCTGGCGCGTGAAGCGTCGGCGATCTGGGGCCTTCCGCTCCGGCTGCCTCCGATCGAAAACGCGCCGTCCGCGGCCAACGGCGGCCAGCATTTCGACGTCGACGTCGAGGCGCCAGACCTGTGCCCGCGGTACTGCGCGCAAGTCTTCGACGTGAAAATGGGGCCGTCGCCGTCGTGGCTTCTGGAGCGACTCGAGGCCGCCGGCGTCCGTCCGATCAGCAACGTCGTCGACGTCACCAACTACGTGATGCTCGAGATGGGCCAGCCGATGCACGCGTTCGACCTGGAACGGCTCGCCGGCCGGCGGCTCGTCATTCGACGCGCGAGCAGCGGTGAGAAGCTGCGGACGCTCGACAACATCGAACGGACTCTGGAGCCGGACATGCTCGTGATCGCCGACGCCGGACGCGCGTCCGCGGTGGGCGGCGTGATGGGCGGCGGCGAGTCGGAAATCTCGTCGACGACCCGGCGGATTGCACTCGAGAGCGCGTATTTCCAGCCGGCGTCGATCCGCCGCACGTCGAAGAAGCTCGGGCTGAAGACGGAAGCGTCCGCGCGGTTCGAGCGCGGCGCCGATTTCAACGCGCCGCCGATTGGAATCGCGCGGGCGGCGGCGCTGTTCCGCCAGATTGGCGCCGGCGCCCCCGCCGGTCCACTCATCGATCGCTACCCCGCGCCGCCGACGCCGCTGCGCATCGCGGTACGCGCATCGCGGGTCGCGCGGCTCCTCGGACAGGAAATCCCCGCCGACGATGTACCGAAGTATCTCGAGCCGCTCGGCTTCACGCTCGACCTCCTGCCGGGCACCGAAGCGGGTTGGATCGTCACGGTCCCGAGCTTCCGCGTGGACGTTCTGCGCGAAGCGGATCTGATCGAGGAGATCGGCCGCCACTACGGATTCGATCGACTGCCGGCACGTTTTCCGGTACTCGACGAACCACAGCCTGCACCCGACGCCCGCATCGTACGGGATCGCCTCGCGCGCACCGCGCTGACGGCGGCGGGATTCTCCGAGTCGATGACGTTCGCATTCATCGAGCGCAGCGCCGCGCTCCCGTTCGCGGAGCCGGGCTCGGAGCCGATCGCGATCGCCAATCCGCTGTCCGAGAAGTTTGCCGTGTTGCGGCCGTCGCTCTTGCCGGGGCTCGTCGACTCGTGCGCGCACAATCGCCGCCGTGGGCGGAAGGACGTCCAGCTCTTCGAGATCGGGAGCCGGTACACGCCAGCCGGAGAAGGACGATCCCTTGCAATCGCCTGGACCGGTTCGGCATCGGCGGGCCACTGGTCGGGCGCGCTCAGAAACGTCGACTTCTTCGACATCAAAGGAGCCGTGGAGTTGCTGTGCGCGGCGTTTCGCGTCACCGCCGTCGAGTTCGTCGCCAGCGGCGCAGCATATCTCGTGAAGGGACGCGCGGCCGACTTACGATCGGCCAATACAGCGATTGGCGTCCTCGGACTGCTGGCTCCCGCGATCGCGGAAGCCCGTGGCTTTCCGTCGGGCGAAGAGGTGTACGTCGCGGAGATCGACGCCGAGGCGCTCGCACGCGTCGCGCCGCGCGACGATCTGCGGGCGGAATCGCTGCCGAGATTTCCCTCCATCGTGCGCGACATCTCGATTCTCATCGCCGACGCCTTGCCTGCCGCTGCGGTTCGTGGCACTATCCGTGCGTCGGCTCCTCCGACGCTCGCATCCATTGCCGAGTTCGATCGTTACCAGGGCAAAGGGGTGCCGGAAGGGCGCGTCAGCCTCTCGCTTCGGCTCACGTTCCGCGATCCTGATCGGACGCTGACCGACGAGGAGGCTCAGGAGGCGACGGAACGAATTGTCGCGGCGCTCGCACGCGCACACGACGCCGAACGCCGATAACGGATGGCGGCCGGTAAGGGCCGCCGTGACGCACCGCTCGGTAGGGCGGCCCTGTATGGGCCGGCAAGGAGATCTGACTTGGCAAAGGTGGCAGTACGAGGCGTCGATCTCGAGCCGATCGATCGTCTCGAAGAAAAGGTGAAGCTGCTCGTCGGCGTGATCGATCGTCTACGGGCGGAACAGGCTCGCGCGGCCGACGAGAATGCGCGGCTCGCGCGCGAGCTCGACGCGCTGAAGACGCGGCTCTCGGAAGCCGACGCCACGTCGGGCGAGCTGACGGCACTCCGCGAAGAGCGCGATCTCATCCGGGCGCGCGTCGGCGAGATGCTCACGCAGATCGAGAGCCTGAATCTGTAGACCTCCATGGACCAGCACGCCTCGCGCGTAGTCACCGTCGAGATCCACGGTCAGCAATACCCGATCCGCAGCGGACTCGACGCGAAGTACGTCGTGGAGCTCGCCGCCTACGTCGACGAGAAGATGCGACTGGCCTCACGCGAGACTCCAGCGGGCGACACGCTCAAGCTCGCCGTCCTCGCCGCCCTCAACATTGCCGACGAGTACTTCCGCGCGTTGGACGATGAGCGGGAGCATCATCAGCAGGTGGCGCGGCGGGCCGGAGAGCTCGAAAAGATGCTCGATCTCGCGCTTGACGTGCAGCGCGGTGAACCGAGCGCGCTGCGCGCATTGCCATAATTCCGACAATTTCCAAAATCGCCGGAATTAAATTGATCAATTGATCAATTGAGTAAATTCAATTTTGGCAATTCTGGCAATTCGAAGTAAGATCGATGCGGAGTTTGAGTTCCCTGCTTTGCGCGTGATGGTTCGGAGGCTCGTTTGAGCCAACGTTTTACCCTAAGAGAATCGCGACGTCGTGTGGTGTGCATGCCTCTGCAAGAGGAAGCCTGAAGCACGGCTTGTGCAGCGGTTCCACCTGCTTACGCAGGTTCATCCGACCTCCCCACACGGCAAAGCGGGGCCCTTTCTTCTCTTCTCCACCCGAACTGGCATCACGAGCTGACCTTCCGGCGCGCGCGCCGGGTTATGGGGACCTTTGCCATGGCACCTACGGGTCTAGCTGCAGTCGCCGCCGTCATCGCGATCGTTGTCGCGAGCGGGGCGCTCTTCTGGGGCGCCGCGTCGCGAAAACGCGCCGCTGCCCAGACACTCGAAAAAGCCACTCACGAAGCGGACCGACTCCTCCGTCAAGCCGAACGCGACGCCGAAACCCTGCGAAAGGAAGCCGCTCTCGAGGCGCGCGAAAAGGCCCACGAGATCGCGGCCGAAGCCGACCGTCAGGCGCGCGACCGGCGGCAGGAGATCGTCGGGCTCGAGCAAACCCTGGCCGACAAGACGCGGGCCTTGGCGGATCGTCTGGCCGCGACGGACCGCCTCGAGCAGGACTTGCGGGCGCGCGAGAAAGCCATCGCCGCTCACGAAGGGCGCGCGGCGGCGGCTGAGGCCCGCGCCGAGCAGCTCGTGGCGGAACGGCATCGCGAGCTGCAGCGCGTCGCGGGGCTGACCGCAGATGAGGCGCGCGAGCTGCTCTTGAAGCAGATGGAGGCAGATGCCCGGCGAGACGCTGCGAACCTCGTCAAACGGCTCGAGACCGAGGCGCGCGAAACGGCCTCCGTCAAGGCCCAGCACATCATCACCGACGCCATCCAGCGGAGCGCCGCCGAGCACGCGATCGAAACGACCGTCTCGGTCGTCGACCTGCCGAGCGACGACCTCAAGGGACGCATCATCGGCCGCGAAGGGCGCAACATTCGCGCGCTCGAGACGGCGACTGGCGTGGAGCTCATCGTCGACGACACGCCCGGGGCGATCATCCTCTCCAGCTTCGATCCATTCCGCCGCGAGGTCGCAAGGCAGGCGATCGAACGCCTCATCGCTGATGGACGCATCCATCCCGCACGGATCGAGGAAATCGTCGACAAGGTGAAGACCGAAATGGAGGAAACGGTCCGCAAGGAAGGAGAGGCGGCCGCCTTCGAGCTCGGTCTTTACGATCTGCACCCGGACGTCCTTCGCCTGATGGGCCGGCTCAAGTTCAGGACGAGCTACGGTCAGAACGTTCTGAATCATTCGAAGGAGGTCGCGTTCCTCGCCGGCATCATGGCGAAAGAGATCGGCCTCAACGGGCACGTCGCCACGCGGGCGGCGTTCCTGCATGACATCGGCAAGGCGATCGATCGCGACCTGCAGGGCACGCACCTCGAGCTCGGGCTCGATTTCCTGCGCAAACACGGCGAGAGCGAGCCGGTGCTGAACGCAGTCGCGGCGCATCACATGGACATCGACTGGCCGTCGCTGGAGGCGATGATCGTACAAGCCGCGGACGCCATCTCGGCGGCACGCCCCGGTGCGCGCCGAGACATTTTGGAGTCCTACGTGAAACGTCTCGAGAAGCTCGAAGGGATCGCCGATTCGTTCGAGGGCGTCTCCAAGTCCTTCGCCCTTCAGGCCGGCCGCGAAATCCGCATCGTCGTCGAGAGCGAACGCGTGTCGGACGAGGAAACGGTGTGGCTCTCCAAGGACATCGCGCGGCGAATCGAGAACGAACTGGAATACCCCGGGCAGATCAAGGTCACCGTCATCCGGGAGACGCGGGCCATTGAGTTCGCCCGGTAGCACGCCCGCAGCCGGTGAATTTCCCGGCGAGCGGGCGCTCATCGAACGGATCCGGCAGCGCGTCCCGCCTCCGCCGCCCTCTCTTGTGATAGGCATCGGTGACGATGCGGCTGTGGCGGCCCCCGACCGTGGCGCGCTTCAGGTGCTCACGACGGACGCCCTTGTCGAGGGTGTGCACTTCGATCGCCGATTCTCGTCGTTCGCCGAGATCGGACACAAAGCGCTTGCCGTCAACATCAGTGACATCGCATCGATGGGGGGCGCGTGCCGTTTCGCCTTGCTGTCGCTGATGCTTCCGGCCCCGCCGAATATCTCCGACGTCGACTCGCTGCTCGACGGCATGCTCGCACTGGCGGGCGAGACTGGCGTTCACCTCGCCGGGGGCAACATCACGCGTTCGCCAGGGCCGCTCGTGGTGGACGTCACGATCGTCGGCAGCGTCAAACCGAGAAAGGTTCTGACCCGGGCAGGCGGCAAGGCAGGCGATGCGCTTTACGTCACGGGGCAAATCGGCTCCGCCGCGGCCGGGCTGGGCTGGCTTCGCCGGAACGCGCCGGGTTCGCCCGTATCGGGGCCCCGCGGGATCCGCCCCGAAGACCCCGAGCTCGCGGAATGTGTCGAGCGATACTGCCGCCCAGTTCCAAGGGCCCGGGTCGGGACGCTGCTCGGAAGGAACCGCGCGGCGTCCGCCTGTATGGACTTGAGCGACGGTCTGGCGGACGCGGTGACCCAGGTATCATTCGCGAGCGGGACCGGCGCACGGATCGACGCGTCGGCCTTGCCGATCAGCCGCGCCGCGTCAGCATGGTTTTCGTCGGTCGGCGACGACCCGATCAGGGCCTCTCTCGCTGGAGGGGATGATTACGAGCTACTCTTCGCCGTGCCTCGCCGCGCTCGAACGAGATTGAAGACCGTGCTGCGCGAGCGCCGCGGCGTTCCCATCACGCGTATCGGTGAGTTGACGGCCGAACCAGGGGTCGTCGTCGTCCGTGACAACCGGATCGAGCCGCTGCCCGAAGGCTTCGTCCACTTCTGATTGCGGTCAGGCCCGGCCCTTCGGCGTGACAAAGTGCGTATGCTGGATCGACCGACAACGAGACGCTTCCTCAATCAGCTGCTCCACACGCACGACACGCCGGAGCGGACGGCGATGGCCTACGCGGTGGGTATCTTCTTCGGCTTCTCCCCGCTGCTGGGCCTCCACACAGTCCTGGGCCTGATTGTGGCCTTCGTGTTTGGGTTGAATCGGGTCGCGGTGTTGCTCGGGATTTACTCGAACCTGCCTTGGATTCTCCCCGCGTATTACACGCTGGCAACAATGGCAGGTGCCGCGATCCTGCGCGTCGACATTCCGCCCGGTCTGCTGCACGATTTGCGCGAAGCGCTCAACGGCGTGTCGTGGGGAGAGTTCCGGGCGCTGACAAAAGCACTGGAGCCGCTGATGTGGGCGTATGCCCTAGGCTCCACCATCGGAGCCCTGTTACTTGCTGCAGGGGCATTCCGAGCGTCGCTTACAATGATCGTAGCTCACCGACAAAGACTGTCCATTGAAAACAAGCAGAAAACTTTAGAATAATCACGATTTTTGCATATATACAGGTACCCTGTACCTGCTTTGACCTAGCCCCCCTCTGGGGCCTATAGTGGATGCCTCGGCAGCGGACCAGATCGTTGTTTCCGCAACTTCGACATGTTGCTCTCGCGTTCACTCGGGCGCAAGATCATCGCAACAGGAACCGCGGCCGTCGCGTTTGCCTTCCTGTACGAGGTCACCATCCTGGATTCGCGGTTCGCCGCGCGCCAGGCGGAGCTCCGTGAAGGCACCGGTGAACCGGCTCCGGGGGCGAAGCTCCGATTCACGGCCACCGCTTACTGCCGCGGCACAACCACCGCCTCCGGAGTGAACGTCCGCAACGGCATCGCCGCCGCCGATCCCGATCTCCTGCCGGTCGGGTCGGTGATTCAGGTGGACCGTCTCGGAGACCAGTACAACGGGATCTATACGGTGATGGATACCGGCCCTGCGGTGCAGGGACGGCACATCGATATCTATTTATGGAACTGTGACGAGGCCCGGTACGAGTTCGGCCGCAGAACGGCGGCCTTGACGGTGCTGCGGCTCGGCTGGAATCCGCGCGCGAGCACGCCCCGACTGATCGATCGGCTCTTCAGGCAGCGGGAGGCGGCGCCGCAGACGCCCGTCCAGCCCGCGCCGCCTGCTGGCGTCGCACCGGCGCCCAGTACGCCCGCCGTCAAAACCGCCGAGAAGGACTCGGGCGGCTAGGCCGAACGCTCCTTCTCCTGATCGCGGTACTGGAGCTGATACAGCTTGTAGTAAATTCCCCGCTGCGCCAGCAGATCCTGGTGCCGCCCGGATTCCCTCAGCTGGCCTTTGTGAAGCACGAGAATCTTGTCCATATCCTGGATGGTCGAGAGCCGGTGCGCGATCGCGATGGTCGTCCGCCCCGCCATCAGGACTTCCAGCGCATCACGAATGAGCAGCTCCGTCTCGGTATCGACACTCGAGGTCGCCTCGTCGAGCACGAGGACTCGAGGGTTGAACGCCAGGGCCCGCGCGAACGACAGGAGCTGTTTCTGGCCGACCGACAAGGTTGCGCCCCGTTCGGCGACGGCGCTCGAGTATCCTCCGGGCAGCCGCTCGATGAACTGGTCGGCATGCACCGCCCGAGCCGCCCGTTTCACCGCCTCGTCGTCTATTGACTCGTCACCCAGCCGGATGTTTGCCGCAACGGTCCCGGAAAAGAGGTGAACGTCCTGCAACACCAGGCTGAACAGTCGCCGCAGATCGGCGAGCTGCATTTCGCGGATGTCCACTCCGTCCACCAGAATCTGCCCCTCGGTGACGTCGTAGAACCGGAGCAGCAGGTTGATGAGGGTCGATTTTCCAGCCCCGGTCGCTCCCACGATGCCGACGCGTTCGCCGGGATGGACTTCGAAGGAGATGTCTCTGAGGACGTACTCACCGGCGACGTAGGCGAAGGACACATGGTCGAAGACGATGTGCCCTGCCGCGGTTCGCGGTTCGCTGTTCGCTGTCGCCGCGAATCGCGAATCGCGACGCGCGACGCGCGATTCAATCCGCACCGGCGTATCCAGCAGTTTGAAGATGCGCTCGCTGGACGCCATCGCGGCCTGCAGAATGTTGAACTTCTCCGACATATCGCTGATCGGTCGAAAGAAGCGGCCCGAATACAGCAGAAATGCGACGAGCGAGCCGAGCGTCAGCGTCCCCTGCAGGACCCAGCGCCCGCCGAACCAGATGATCAACCCCGCGGCAATCGCGCCGATTACCTCGATCGCGGGGTAGAAGACCGCGTAAAAGAAGATCGATTCGATGTTCGCATCGCGGTGCCGGCGGTTGATGCCGTCGAACTTCGCGAACGTCCGCTCCTCGCGGCGGAACAGCTGCACCGTGGACATGCCGGTGATGTGCTCCTGGAGGAACGCGTTGATGCGGGCGACCCATGCCCGCACGGTGCGGTACGACTCGCGGACGTTGCGGCGGAACCACTGCGTCACGATCACGATCAGCGGCAGGACCGAGAACGCGACGATCGCGAGGCGCCAGTCCATCGTGACCAGCACGATCATGATTCCCACCAGCGTGAAGATGTCGCCGAACACCGACACGACGCCCGACGTGAACATGTCGTTGATCACGTCGACGTCGGTCGTCACCCGCGTCATCAGGCGCCCGACGGGATTGCGGTCATAGAACTGAAGATCGATGGCCTGCAGGTGCCGATACACCTGCAGGCGCATGTCGTACATGATCCGCTGCCCGGTGATCTGCAGCAGCCACGTCTGCGCATATTCCAGCAGGAACGAGCCAATCAGAATCGCGCAGAACAGGACCGCGATTCGGTCGACACCCGCGAGATCGCCGGCGTTGATGTACCGGTCGATGGCAAGCTTCATCAGGTACGGCTGGGCGAGCTGCAGCACGCTGCCTGCGATGATCGCCGCGAGTGCGAGCGCCGCCTGCGCTTTGTACGGCCGCAGGTACGTGAGCAGCCGGCGCATCAACGTCGCGTCGTATGCCTTGCCGAGAACTTCCTCTTCGTGGATGGACATTAGTGAATCGCCACAATTGCCATAATTGCCAAAATTGCCAACATTCCGTTCCCCTGACTGTTGAATCGTGCAATCAATTGCGGCGATTCTGGCAATTCGGCAATTTCGGCGATGCTCTAGCTCGCAGCGAGCTCCTCTTCGAGCAGCTGTTTTCTGTAAAGGGCCGCGTACAAGCCTTCGCCTCCGACGAGCGTTTCGTGCGTCCCGCGCTCGGCGATCCGGCCCCGGTCGAGCACGAAAATCTGATCAGCCTCGCGAACCGTCGAGATTCGATGGGCCACGATGATCGACGTTCGCTGCCGCATGACTCCCCGCAGCCGCCCCAGGATCTCTTCCTCCGTGTACGTATCGACCGCCGACAGGGCATCGTCCAGGATGAGGATCCGCGGATCCACCATCACCGCGCGCGCGAGCGCGGTGCGCTGTTTCTGGCCGCCCGACAGCGTGATGCCGCGCTCTCCCACCGCCGTCTCGTAGCCTTTCGGGAACGTTTCGACGTCCTTGTCGAGGCGCGAGACCGACGCGGCGTCTTTCACGCGCCGCGTAATGACATCGCCATGCACGTCGGCCGCTTGCACGCCGAACGCGATGTTCTCGGCGATCGTGTCCGAGAACAGGAACGGTTCCTGAGGGACGAATCCTATCGCGCCGCGAAGCCGGGACAGCGGGATTTCGTTCACGTCCACGCCGTCGATGAACACGGTGCCCGATGGCGGCTGATGAAGCCGAGGCAGCAGCGAGATCAACGTGGACTTCCCCGATCCTGTCGCTCCAACGAAAGCCACCGTCTGCCCGCGCTCGATGCGGAGGGACACGTCTTCGAGCACCGGCCGCGTCGTCCCGGGGTAGGTGAACGTGAGGTGCTGGACCTCTATCGCGCCGGCCAGCGGCACCATGCGGCCGTTCTCCGTGACGCCCGCATCGCTGATCTCCGGCGGCGCGTCGAGCACTTCCAGCATTCGCTTCCACGACGCCATGCCGCGCTGCAGCATGTTCGTCACCCACCCGAACGCAATCATCGGCCAGCTGAGCATGACGAGATACGAATTGAACGCCACGAACTCGCCCAGCGTGATGTGGCGGTTGATGACCTCGCGGCTGCCGACCCACAGGACGAGCAGCGAGCCGAACCCGAGAAACAGCGTCATGCTCGGGTAGAACATCCCCTGCAACCGGATCAGCACTCTGTTGCGCTGCACGTATTCGCGATTGGCGGCGCTGAACCGATCGACCTCGTGCTGCTCCTGGTTGTACGCGCGCACGACGCGTACGCCTGACAGCGTCTCCTGGACGACGGCGCTCAGGTCGGCGAGCTGCGCCTGGATGGCTTCGAACCGCTTGTGGATTGCGCTGCCGAAGTACTTCACGCTCACCGACACCATCGGCAGCGGAATCAGCGCGATGAGCGTCAGCCGCCGATCGATGGATGCCATCAGCACGATGGCGACCGCGAACACCAGGATGGTGCTCGTCGAATACATCACGGCCGGTCCGATCATCGTCCGCACGGCGTTCAGATCGTTGGTGGCGCGCGACATCAGGTCTCCCGTTCGGCGCGCCTGGTAATACCCGAGCGGCATCTCCTGCAGGTGGGCGAAGAAATCGTTCCGCATGTCGTACTCGATGCCGCGCGACGCGCCGATGATGATGCGCCGCATGAGGAACAGGAAGATCGCGCGCATGCACGAGACCGCCAGCAGTGCGAGCGCGTACTCAATGAGCTTCTGGCGCGTGACGGCGCGAGTCAGATCGTCAATCGCGAACTTGAGTACCCACGGCGACAGCAGCTGGAACGTCGACGAGAGGACGACGCAGATGAGCCCGAGCAGCAACTGGCGGCGGTACCGAAGAACGTAGGGAAGAAGACGACGGAACGGCGAGCCCATTCAATTGAGTATACCGGGATGCGGGATCCGGCCCTTCGAGAGCCTCAGGGCCGCCCCGAGCTTCGTCGAAGGGCGGGATGCGGGATCCGGAAGCCGCGACCGGCGGCAGCGAGAACGCGCTGGCGGCCGCCTTTCACCGCCAGCGCGTTCGACACTCCTTAGAACTCGATCCGCGCGCCGACCTGCACCTTCCGCGGCGTGTAGCTGGAGCTGTAGCCGTTAAGGATCAGGAAGGACGTGGCGACCGACTGATCTCGCCCGGGGTTCCCGAAATTCGTTCGATTCGTCATGTTGAAGATGTCGGCACGCAGCTGTAACTGTCGCCGGCCCGACAGGTGTATGGCGTAACCAAGGCCCGTGTCGAATTCGAAGAATCCGGGACCTCGTGCCCCGTTACGCTCGGCCTTGTAGTTTTTCACCGTGTAGCTGTTGGTTCCGTTTCCGGAATAATCGCCCGCCGGCAGCGGCTCGGCCAGAACCCCATTCAGATCCGGATCGACGTTGCCGTGGATCTGGGTGAATGGTGTGCCGCTGAGCGCGCGCGCCACCCAACTGACGTTCAATCCGTGCGTCTTGGGGATGAGCGCCGTTCCGCTGACGGTGAAGTTGTGCCGGATGTCGAAATCGGTCGGGCCTTCGTTCAACTCGAGATGCATGTTGTCGCCGACCTGGTAATTGCTTCCTGCCGCGCCGTTGCCGGACGTGTTTCCGTGCGAGCTGCCGAATGTGTACGACGTCTGCACGCTGTAGTTATGGCTGAACCGCTTCTTCAGCTGCAGCATGAGCGCGTTGTAATCCAGGCGCCCGACGTTCACGAACTGGCTGACCGCGGCGCTGAATGGCACGAAGCCCGGGTAAGTGGCCTGCAACTCTGCGGTGGCCTGGGTCAGCGTGGTGCTCCCGA
>JBKPTT010000219.1:0-10480 GCA_046735635.1 Acidobacteriota bacterium
GTGCGCACCCTCGCGCCCGACAAGGTGATCGAGCTGGGTGACGATGTCTCCGCGCACGGCATCGGTGCTGAAGACGAGACCCGCAATCCCGGTTGCGACAAGCAGCACTGGCGCGATCGCAAACAACGTGTAATACGCCAATGCGGCGCCGAGGCGCAGTGCGTCGTCATCCCACCAGGCCTTGAGGGCGGTGCCGAAGACTCGCACGAGTGCTGGCGCGCGACTTCGGCTCGCCTGGCTCATGGTGTCACCGGCGTTCGATGTGGCTTCAGTGTCGGCGTATCCGGTGGAGGGTAGGCTATCGGAGTCGCCGGCGGATCCGGCATCTTGCACGCCGCGTCTGGGGCGCTTTCCGTGGGCTTTAACAGATCGGACACCAGACCACCACTGCCGCGGTACTCGAGCAAGTGCCGGTGCATGACAGACAACACGGCGACGGCCGGGACGGCCAGAAAGACACCAGCCATCCCCGCCAGTTCGGCGCCGCACAGAATCGCCAGAATCACGCCCAGGGGATGCATGTGGATGCCGCGCCGTACGAGTCGCGGAAAGACCACGTAGTCCTGTGCGAGTCGCAGCGCGCCGAGAAACGCGACCACCCACAAGGCCTGGTGGATCGAATGGAAGCTGGTGACCAGGGTCGCCCCAAGGGCAACGGCGAGCGGCCCGACCAACGGGATGAACTCGAGCAGGCCGGCCACGACGCCAAAGAGGAGCGCGTACGGCACGCCTATCAACACGAAGCCGATCGTGCACAGCATGCCGACGAGGAGACACGCCAGCATGGCGGCGCGCATGTACGCGGCGAGCGCGTCATTGATGTCCGCGAACACCTCGGCGCCGCGTCCGCGAAGCCGCCCGCGCGGCAGCGTCAAGAGAATGTTCCTGCGGAACGCCGCGCCGTCCTTCAACAGAAAGAACGCCACGACGGGAATCAGAATGACCCACGGCAGATAGCCCAGGAGGGGCAGCAGGCCGCCGAAGCCGTGACTCACCGAATCCCCCGCTGCGTCGACCGTCCGAGCAAACGTTCGATCGATGGCCTCGCGAATGCCTTGAGGAAGCCGGTCGGGCTTGATGAAGTGCTGCCACGCCTGCAGTTGGTCGCGCGTGTGGGCCATGTAGCTGGGAACCTGCCGGCCAAATTCCGTGACCTGCGCGCCGAGAAGAGGCAGCAGGACATAGCTGGCGATGCCCACTGATGCGAACAACGCGAGATACACCATCGCAATCGCGAGTGGGCGCGGGATGGCCCATGGACGGCGTCCCCATGTGACGGGTCGGCACAGGAACTCGACGAGGGGGGCGATGAGGTAGGCGAATAGCATCGACAACAGGAGGAGGAGAATCACGCCGCGCAGCGCGAAAAGCAGCCAGAGTCCAGCCGCGACCGCCAGAAGCAGCAAGACCAGCCGCAGAATGGCGCGGGTCGGAGACGCAGGTGCCGGTCGTTCGTCGCTCAGCGCAACACCCCCGGGCCCATCAGCATGACGTTACAGGCAGACAATACCTGCACTGATTGTCCCGTTGGCGGATGGGGACTGCTGTCTCGAACAGAACAGATCCCAGTCGTTGTCGAGCGGTAGCGTGCTTGATATATAGAGCCTCGGCGTGCCTACACCGAGCTGGATCCCACCCGCCGAATGCGACTGCGCTATCCCGCCGTCCCGGAAAGTCAGGTCGCGTGAGCGTCCCTGACAGCACCGCGCCGTACTGGAGCGTCGACGTCGGCGATCTCAACACATCGCTCGGCTCGGGTCCGAATGGGCTCTCAGCGGCAAGGGCCGCGGAGCGGCTGGCTGTGGTGGGCCCGAACAGCGTCGAGGACGCGCAGCGTCTTGGTCCGCTGCGGCTGCTCTGGAGGCAGGTCGGGAGCCCGCTCGTCCTGATCCTGATCTTCGCCGCGGCGGTGTCGCTCGGTCTTTCGCAGTGGGTGGACGCGGGAATCATCCTCGCAATCGTCGTTGGCTCCTCGCTGCTCGGCTTCTACCAGGAGTACCGCGCCTCGGCGGCGGTCGAAGAGTTGAAGAAGCGCCTCGCGCTCACCTGCCGGGTCGTGCGCGACGGCGTCGAACGTACGGTGCATGCCGACGCGCTCGTGCCCGGCGACGTCGTCGTGCTCTCGGCGGGCAACCTCATTCCCGCTGACGGACGGATCCTGGAAGCCAGCGATTTCCTGGTCAGCGAGGCGAGCATGACGGGGGAATCGTTCCCCGTGGAGAAGCAGACTGGGGTCGTCCCGCCAGACGCGCCGCTCGCCCAACGGACGAACGTCGTGTTCCTCGGGGCGTCGGTGCGGAGCGGCACCGCGAGGGTCGTCGTCGTCGAGACGGGGCGGCGGACCGAGTTCGGCGGGATCGCCGCACGGCTGCGCGCCCGCGAATCCGAAACGAATTTCGCCCGCGGGCTGCGCCAGTTCGGGTACTTGCTGGTCCGCGCGATGGTCGTGATCGTTCTCTCCGTGTTGACGGTAAATCTCCTGCTCCACCGTCCGCTCGTCGAGTCGCTGCTGTTCTCGGTCGCTCTGGCCGTCGGGCTCTCGCCGGAGCTTCTGCCTGCGATCGTGAGCGTCACGCTGTCGGCGGGCGCGCGGGCCATGGGCAAGGAGGGCGTCATCGTCCGACGACTGGATGCGATCGAAAACCTGGGAAGCATGACCATCCTCTGCACCGACAAAACCGGCACACTGACCGAGGGAACCATCGTCCTCGCCGACGCCACCGATCCAAGAGGGCGCACGTCGGCCGCCGTGCGACAGCTTGCGTTCCTCAACGCGGCGTTCGAGACCGGCATCGACAACCCGATCGACGCGGCGATCGTCACGGCCGGACAACAGTCAGGGCTCTCGACCGCCGGTCACGCCAAAATCGACGAGATCCCCTACGACTTTCTGAGGAAGCGGCTGACAATCGTGATGGCCGAGGGAGGCGACGCCGACCGGCACCTTGTCGTCACGAAAGGAGCGTTCCTGAACGTGCTCTCGATCTGCACGCGAGTGGAGCGCGACGGCGAGGTGTCCGAGTTGACGGACGCCTTCATTGCCGAGCTCTCCGCGTATTACGAAGCGAAGGGCAACGCGGGCTTCCGTGTGCTCGCGCTCGCGACGCGTGCGGTGTCGGCCAGGGGGGCCTATCAGCGCGACGACGAGGCGAACATGGTGTTTGCAGGATTCCTGCTGTTCCTCGACCCGCCCAAGGATGACGCGGCGCGTGTGCTGGGGGAACTCGCGCAGCTGCACGTCGAGGTCAAGGTCATCACGGGGGACAACCGCTTCGTGACGGGCCACCTCGCCGCGACTGTCGGGCTCGACCCGACGTCGATGCTCACAGGCGACGCGTTGGCGAGGCTCGACGACGAGGCACTCTGGCATGCGGCGCCGAGGACATCGCTGTTCGCCGAGATCGATCCGCAGCAGAAGGAGCGCATCGTGCGCGCGCTCCAACGCACAGGTCATTCGGTCGGCTTCCTCGGGGACGGAATAAACGACGCTCCGGCGTTGCACGCCGCCGACGTCGGCATCTCGGTCGACCAGGCAGTCGACGTCGCACGCGAGAGCGCCGACATCATCCTGTTGAAGCGCGACCTCGAGGTCCTGCGCACGGGCGTGGCAGACGGGCGGCGCACCTTCGCGAACACGCTCAAGTACATCTCGATTACGACGAGCGCGAACTTCGGGAACATGGTCAGCATGGCGATCGCGGCGCCGCTGCTGCCGTTCCTGCCGCTGGCCGCGAAGCAGATCCTGCTCAACAACTTTCTTTCCGACGTGCCGTCGATGGCGATCTCGACCGACCGGGTCGACGCCGCGCGCGTGACGCACCCGCAACGCTGGGACGTCACACAGGTCCGGCGCTACATGATCGTCTTCGGACTCCTCAGCTCCGCGTTCGACCTCCTGACCTTCGCCGCGCTTCTCCTGGTGTTCCGCGCCGGCGAGGCCACGTTCCAGACGACGTGGTTCGTCGTGTCGTTACTCACCGAGCTCGGCGTCGTGCTCGTCCTGCGCACGCGGGGTCCCGCATGGCGCAGCCGGCCGAGCGCTCTCCTGCTATGGACGACTGTCGCCTCCGCCGCGTTCGCCCTCGCGACCCCCTTCCTCGGGCGCGCGTCGGCGTTGTTCGGCTTCGTGCCGCTCTCAGCCGTCGAGATGGCCACGGTCGCCGGTATCGTCACCGCCTACCTGGCGGCGACCGAAGTGGCCAAACGGTGGTTCTTCCGCGCCCGAGGCCCGACGCCCGCCTGACGATTTGAAGAACCGATGGTGTTGCCGTGCTCATGTGGAAGCCTGCGCGAAGAGTCGTGTCACGAGCGCCTGCGCCTCCGCCTGAATTTGTTCCAGATGCGGACGGTCGCGAAAACTCTCGGCGTACAGCTTGTACACTTCCTCGGTTCCAGACGGCCGCACCGCAAACCATCCATGGTCGGTGATCACTTTCAGGCCGCCGATCGATTGCCCGTTCCCCGGCGCCGTCGTCAGGATGGCGCGGATGCTGTCCCCCGCCAGCTCTTTCGCATCGACCCTTGCTGGCGACAGTTGCAGGAGAACCCGCTTCTGCTCCGGCGTCGCAGCCGCGTCGATCCGTTCGTACACCGGCGCGCCGAACTCGCGCGTGAGTTCGGCGTAGCGTGCACCGGGATCGACGCCAAGAGTGGCCGCGATCTCCGCAGCCAGCAGGCCGAGCACGATGCCGTCCTTGTCCGTGGTCCACGTCGTGCCGTCGATTCGCAGGCACGACGCCCCTGCGCTCTCCTCGCCGCCGAAACCGAGCGACCCCTCCATCAGCCCGTCGACGAACCACTTGAATCCGACCGGGACTTCGACGAGGCGGCGGCCTACTGCTTGTGTCACACGGTCGATGATGCCGCTACTGACGACGGTCTTGCCGACGGCGGCGTCGGTCGACCACAGGGGGCGGTGCGTGAACAGGTAGGAAATCGCGACCGCCAGATAGTCATTGGGATTCATCAATCCCGCGGCCGGCGTAACGATCCCATGGCGATCGTGATCGGCGTCGTTGGCGAACGCGACGTCGAAGCGATCGCGCATGGCGACGAGTGGGACCATCGCGTACGGCGATGAACAGTCGGTTCGAATCTTGCCGTCCCAGTCCATGGTCATGAAGCGGAACGTCGGATCGACCGCGTCGTTCACCACGGTCACGGCGATCCCGTACCTCGCGACAATCGGTTCCCAGTAGTCGATGCCGGCGCCGCCGAGTGGATCCACGCCAATGCGCACGCCGGCGCTGCGAATCGCGTGCATGTCGACGACGGTCGTCAGTTCGTCCACATACGGACCGGCATAGTCGTGGAGATGCGTGTGCGCCGCGCGACGCGCACGCTCGTAGGGCATGCGACGCACGGCTCGCAGGTCTTCCGCGAGGAGAGTGTTCGCGGCCTGCTCGATCCAGCCTGTGACCGCGGTCTCAGCCGGACCGCCCGACGGCGGGTTGTATTTGAAGCCGCCATCTTCGGGGGGGTTGTGCGAAGGCGTCACGACGATTCCATCAGCCAATCCGGATCGGCGCCCGCGGTTGTACCGAAGGATGGCGTGCGAAATGACAGGTGTGGGCGTGTAGCTGCGACGCTGGTCGATCATGACGTCGACGCCGTTGGCAGCCAGCACCTCCAGCGCGGTGACGAAGGCCGACTCAGACAGCGCGTGCGTGTCCATCCCCATGAAGAGCGGACCATCAATCCGGTGGGCCTGCCGATACGAACAAATGGCCTGCGTGATGGCGAGGATGTGTGCCTCGTTGAAGCTGCGTTCGAAGGCCGAGCCGCGGTGCCCCGACGTTCCGAACGCGACGCGCTCTGATGCGACAGAAGGGTCGGGATGCTCCGCGTAGTACGCAGTCACGAGTCGCGGAACGTTGACCAGCATCGAGGCTGGAGCTGGCTTGCCCGCCAAGGGGCTGAGGTTGATCATCCCGGGATCACCGCATGAAGTGCTCGTTCGGGTGCATCGTCTCGCCACCCGCGTTGTCGCATCGTTCGGTCGCTTTCACGCGGATCGCGACCTCGCGCATGCATTCAGCGACCGAGATCAGCATGATGTGTCATCGATTCGGAGTCCAGCGTCAAAGATCGGTCATCGAGACACCCAAGGAAGGCGCGCGCCCCAGGGTCGTCGTGATATCGATGCCGGTGATCGTGCCCGTGGTCAGCCGGCGCGCTATCGCCGTCAGCACGGCGCCGCGCCCACAGCCCATGTCGAGCACGCTCTCGTGACCGCCCAAGCGGAGGACGTTCAGGATGCCGTTCCACTCGAGGAACTTGCCGCGCCGCGTCGTGTAGAGGAAGCTTCCACAATTCGCGAGGAAGAATGCGGCGTACAGCGTCAGGGCCGCGGCGGGGCGCACGGCTCCGTGGGACCGCAATCGCACAGTGACGGGCGCAGCTTACCGCACGCAGACCGAGGTTCCCGCATCATGAAAGGGCTCACCCGTGGCAGCCACAAATTCCCACGAGTAGTCCGCGGTCCGCAGCGTCAGTTTCAGCACACCGTAGGATCGATTCGCGCGCGCCTCGCTGTTCGGGAGAATCCGCCTGAACTCGTACAAACCGCCGCCGCCGGTACCGACCACGAACTCTCGGATGCCCTTCTCAGGATCGGCTTTCCCTTTCGGATTCTGCGGCGCGTAGCGCTCGTAATCGTGATCGTGCCCATTGACCACGACGTCGGCGCCGAACTGGTAAAGGACCCGCCAGGCTTCCAGCATATGCATCGAGTTCTGCACCTCGACGCCATGAGGCCCCGAGCTGAATACTGGAATGTGCCAATAGGCGAGCGTGCACGCCGTTCGGTTGTCGGCGAGATCTTTTCGGAGCCATTCGAGTTGCGGCGACCGGCTGTCGGCCGCAATGAAACTGTTCAACGAGACGATGTGCCACGCGCCCAGGGAATAGCTGTAATAGCCGCGACGCTCTGGACCGGCACTGTCGCCGAAATAGTCGAAGTACGGCTTCGCGCTCGATGTCAGGTAATCGTGGTTGCCCGGGGCCGGGCGGGTGCGCGCCTTATGTCGGCCCCAGCTCGGTTCATAGCAATCGCGAAACTGCTCTGCCGTTCCAGAGGGATACGCGTGATCGCCGACGGTGAAGACGGTTCCGGGAATCTGATCGAGCAGGCGAGCGGTCGCGACGGCGCCCGAACCGCCGCTGATCTCGCAGTTGGCGATATCACCTGCGCCGACCAGGACAACTGCCTCGGAGCTCTGTGTGCCGCCGGATGATTGAAGCTGTACATGAGTGGAGCTTCGCGACGGCAACCCGAACGCCACGCCGGCGAGTGCACACACAAGCGCGCAGACGCCCTTGACGCGGAGAACGATCGATTCCTCATTCATGGCTGATTTGTGATGAGAGTGTCGGATGACGGCGACGGCGCACGATTGCCGGCCAATCCGAAAGAAGAACAGTCGGCTCCAACGAAGACGAGGCGAGGTCGCCAATGTCCTCCGGCCGCACCTTCAGCGCGACATGGGTTGCGGACCGTATCGCCGGGCAGGGAGGCCTCACCCATGCCGCCCGCGCCGAGTGGACGGACGACTTCATACACACCGATACGCGCTCCGGAGGCCAGCGACATTGGACACCGCATCATACCTGTCTTGCGAACAACGCGTCCTGCCGCGCGTTCTCAAGGAGCGCACTGACCGAATCCACTCGCGAGCGGAGGCGGATGAAACATCGTCCGCCTTTGCCAACGCTACGGCGGACACCGTTCGCGCGAGGCACGGTGACGCGGCCTGCCAATCGCAGCCGCGAGCGAAGCCTTGGCGAAGTTCGGGAGAGAGAGCAGGAGTGTCCGCCGATCGCGCCGCCCGATCAGACCGTGGATTTGCTCCGAAGGCTGGTGCATACGGATGCGAAAACAGATCGCCCGATCAGAGGGGTCCGAACTGCCTGACTCGGTCGTGGGTAACGATCGCGACTCGTTACGCAATGTTGCCCAAGCCAGGCCCAGGTCCGCGCTCGACGTAATGCTCTGCATCGTTCTCGGCTTGCACGATCAGAGATACTCCGTTTTCGTCGCTGCGCGCCAGGCACCCGTTACGAGTATTCCGATCATCGAGGATGGCTTCCAACTCGCGCAGATTGCGCCGCGAAAGTTTCACGTGTATCCGTTGCCCAACGACCGTGACGAACATCTGTCCCTCCTGTAATTCCTGCCGCGCATCGGCGCGGCGACGCTCCCTCGATGGCAACTTCCATTCCGCTCGAACAGGCGTGGAGTTTCGTCGATTTTGGACAACGCGCGGCTGTCCGCCGGCTTACGAGCAAGGTGCGCGTGTGACGAAATGAAGGCAGATGTCGCGTCGACATCTTTTAGAAAGCGGAGGTGAGTCCGCGCCCAGGATCGGCGGGCGCTGTCGCGTGCACGACTCGGTGCCTCTATTTCGTCAGCTCGCCAGCGTCGCGCCTCGAACGAATCTGCCGCAATGCCGGAGTTTTCTACAGATCTCCGCCTCGTTGCTGAAGGCACCAGTTTTGCCATTGCATCTGCTTCGAACACACCCGCACTCGCGAGTGAACAGCAGTACCAGCAAACGTACGAAGGAGAGAAGGCATGAGCACGCAGGCAACCGTCACGGTCAACGCCGCGCGGAAGGCGGTCTACGACAAGATCGAGTCGCAGCTCCACACCTTGGAGGCGCAGTTGGCCACCCTGAAGGCAAAGGCTGAATCGGCAAAGGCGGACGCGGAGGTGAAGGCAGTCGCAAAACTGTTGACAGCGAAACGAGCGCTCGATCAAAAGGTGATCGAATTGAAGAAAGTCGGCGAGACTTCGTTCGAGCAGGTCCGGGCGGACGTCGAAGCGCGGATCGCGGAGTTCGAGGCGACGGTGAAAGCGATCCGGTCGAAGATTAACGTCTAGACAACCGAATAGGAGGCCGACGCTGGTTAGCGAGTGCGAGCGTCGCGACCCGCGCCAGCGTGCGGCTTCGGCCGGACGATGCCCAGGCGACGCATGGTCGAGACCAGCGAGGTCCGCTTCAGCCCAAGCCGTGCGGCCGCCCCGCGCGTTCCACCGATGATCCACCCGGTCTGGTCGAGCGCGCGAATGATGTGGTCGCGTTCGGCGTCCTCCAGCGTCACGGGCGCCGAAGCCGGGGGGGCGGGAGATTCGAATTCAGAAGGCGCGACGTTCAGCGTCGGCCCTTGCGACAGGATGACCGCGCGCTCGATCACATTCTGCAGCTCGCGTACGTTCCCGGGCCAGGACCAGCGGCAGAGCATCTCCATGCTCTCCCGCGAGATGGACTCGATCGATCGCCGCAGCCGCTTGGCGAACCGCTGTGTGAAGTAGCGGACCAGCAGCGGAATATCTTCTCTTCGCTCGCGCAGCGGCGGAATTCTGATGGGGAATACATTCAGCCGGTAATACAGGTCGGCGCGGAATTCGCGCTTCGCGACCATTTCTTCGACATCACGGTTGGTGGCGGCGACCAGTCGAAAATCGACACGGATAGTGCGCGTGCTGCCCAACCGCTCGATCTCACGCTGTTGCAGCGCGCGCAGCAGCTTCGGCTGCAGCTCGAGCGGCACGTCGCCGATCTCGTCGAGGAACAACGTGCCCTGATGCGCGAGCTCAAAGCGGCCGATCTTCTGCGCCAGCGCCCCCGTGAACGCTCCCCTCTCGTGACCGAACCATTCGCTCTCCAGCAGTCCCGCGGGCGAGGTGGCACAGTTCACGGTCACGAGCGATCGGGCCCTCCGTTCGCCGGCCACGTGAATGGCTCGCGCGATCAACTCCTTGCCCGTGCCTGTCTCGCCGAGCAGCAACACGGTGGAGTCGGTTGGAGCCACGGTCGAAACCTGGCTCAGGATGCGCTTCAGCGCCCGGCTTTCGCCCACGATCTCCCCGAAATGCTGGGCGCCGCGGATTTCCTCTTCCAGGTAGATGTTCTCGTGCGCCAGACGATCCTTGAGCGCGGCAATCTCGCGGAAGGCGAGGGCGTTCTCGAGCGCGATCGCGATTTGCGCCGCCGCCTGCGAGCTCCGGTTCATCTCGTCAGGCGTGAACGGAGCAGCCGAACGGCGATGCAATAACAGAAAACCGAGCGTTTCATGCGTCGTCGCGAGCGGGACGAAGCACGCGTACCTCAACCCGGACGCCGCGACATTGCGATGGATCCCCTCGCGTCCGGTCCAGTCGAACTGTTCCAGATCAATGTTGACGGTGCGGCGCTCGGCGAGCCATGTCGCGAACGGTGTCTTGTCGGGCCGCAACTCGGCCGTGAGCTCTTCGGTCCATCCGACACCCTGCGCCGTCAGGGCGTGCTGACCCATCTGCTCGCTTGCCGCATGTAACAGAAAGAGCGACACATCGTCATGCTCGACGATGCGCTGCAGGTTCGGAGCGATAGCGGCTGCCAGCGATGCGACGTCGCGCGTCGTGACCGCGTTCGTCAGTTCGAGCAGCGCGCGCAGGTGTTCGCGTTCTGCCTGCAGCTGGCTCTGTTCCACGGACCCT
>JBKPTT010000220.1:0-11211 GCA_046735635.1 Acidobacteriota bacterium
GGTTCGGTTCGACGGTCCACCTGAAGGATCACAACGGTCAGGAAATCGCGTATCAGCTCGTCATGCCCGAGGACGCCGACGTCGAACACGGATTGATCTCGACGGCGTCGCCTATCGGCCGCGGACTGCTTGGAAAAGAAGAGGGAGACGAGGTGACCATCACGACTCCGAACGGCCCCAAGCGGTTCGAGCTCGTCAAGCTCGTGACGATTCACGACGAGTAGCGTCTTGCATTCGTGATTACTCCTGACACGCCGGACCGGCAGTACTCGACGCGGCTGCGCACCGCCATCGTGCTGACGGGTTCGGGCACGGCCGGCGCGTATCACGCCGGCGTGCTGCGCGCGCTGCACGAAGCGGGCGTGAAAGTCGATCTCGTGGCGGGGCGCGGCGCGGGCGCGATTGGCGCCATCTTCGCTGCCGTAGACGGGGGAGCCCGGCTCTGGGAGGCGAACGGACTCTGGCGCGCGGCGCACGCAGCGGGCTTGTACCGTTGGCGCCTTCCGCTCCGGATTGCCGGGTGGTCTATCGCGGCGGCGGCAGCCATTTTCGCGATTCCACTTGCACTGCTCGCGGTCGCCGTGCTCGTCGGCGTTGCCGGCCTGTTGCTGACGCTGGTCGGGCTCGAGGCCGCGGGCGTGGCGCTTCGCACCGCGTATCGCGGATGGCTCGACGCGCTGTTCGCCCCTGGAGCACTGCCGACGACGATCCCCAGACTCGTGCTCTTCGCGCTTCTCGTCGGCGTGGCGACGCTCGCGATAAGCATTCTCGCGTCCAGCATCGGCGGCTTCAGGCGGCGGACGCGCCCGTCGTTGATGTGGCGGCTCGTCGGCGCGCCACTGTCTGCCGGCGCCATTTTCGATCGCACGCTCGCCGAGCTGTGGAACCTGATGCGAGGCGCGGCCGCCGTGTCGGCGCCGTCGCCCCGCGACTTCGCGCGCCGCTACGTCGAGCTGCTGTCCGACAACATGGGTCAGCCTGGATTTCGCGACCTTCTGCTGACCGTTCACGATCTGGATGCGCGGCGCGACGTCGTCTTTGCTTTGCTCTCGCCAGCGTATCGTCTTCGCTTTTTCGGCCGGCCGGGGCTGCCCGACACGGCATCGCGTCAGCTCGAAGCGTTCGATCTTGGCGGAGCCTCGCGAGATCACGCGTTCGATGCCCTCGCGTCGGCGCTCGCGCTGCCAGTGGCGACCGAGCCGCATTTGATTACGTTTTCGCCGGAAGCGTCGTGGCGCGGGGAAACGCACCGCGTATGCGACCGTCCGGGCGCGCTCGCCCGCGTGCTCGAGGAAGTGGCCGCGTCGGGCGCGGAACAGGTCATCGTGGTCAGCGCCACGGCGCCCGCCGGCCGCGCACATGAGTTGAGCAGCGCACCGAACGATCTGCGCGGACGTGCAGGGGAGCATCTCTCGGCGTTCGAGGCGGCGGCACTGCGCGACGTGCAGGAACAGTTTGCCGGCCGGTTCGCGGGACTGTTCGTCATTCGCCCCGCGCACAACCCGCTCGGTCCGCTCGATTTCGCCGGTGTATACGATGAACGGTCGGATCGGCGCCATTCGCTCGGCGAGCTGGTGGACCGCGGGTACGAGGACGCCTACCGCCAGTTCATCGAACCGGTGGTGGGAGCCAGCGGTGAGCGCATGCAGGTCCAACCGGCCAATGGCAGCCCGGCGGGACCGTCGTCGCTGTAGGCTGCTGGCCTGAAAGCGGCCGCTTGACGGCTTGTCCGCCGTGGGAAGCGAAGGCGATTAAGGGATGATCGATTCCCGATTCGGCGATTCGCGATTCAAAGATGGCTGATTGGGGATTTCCGATCAGGGATTAGGGATTGGTGGTTTTCGATGAAGCCCGCAACTGAATTGATCCGCGGCGAAGGCCTGAATCGCAGCGCGGAGCCATTGACGACGCCGATCTACGAAACGACGACGTTCCTGTTCGAAAACGCCGACGAGGTGCGCGCGTACAACGAGGGGAAGTCCTCGAAGTTCCTCTACACGCGATACGCGAATCCGACGATCACGCCGGTCGAGGAAAAGATTGCGGCGCTCGAAGGCGCCGAGGCCGCGCTCGTGCTGTCGAGCGGTCAGGCGGCGACGACCACGGCGTTGATGGGTCTTGCGGCCGCGGGCGACGAAATCGTCTGCAGCGCCGCGGTGTACGGCGGAACGCTGCACCTTCTGGCGGATCTGCTGACGAAGTTCGGCGTCAAACCGCGCTTCGTCTCGCTGCTCGAGCTCGCAAAGCCCGATTCGGTGATCTCGCCGGCCACCAGGATCATGTGGTTCGAGTCGCCGATCAATCCCACCCTGCGGTGCGTTGATATCGCCGCGGTCGCGCGTGCGTGCAGATCGCGCGGCGTCATCTCGGTGCTCGACAACACGTTTGCAAGCCCGATGAATCAGCAGCCGATCGCGCTCGGCATCGATCTCGTCATGCACAGCGCGACGAAGTACTTGAACGGTCACAGCGATGTGACTGCAGGCGCGCTGGCCGGCCCGGCACGGCTGATCGCTCCGATTCTCGAGGCGCGGAAGAAGCTGGGGACCGTTCTCGACCCGTACGCCGCGTACGCGCTCGGCCGCGGCCTGAAGACGCTCGCGGTCCGCATGGAACGGCACAACTCGAACGCGCTGACGGTGGCGCGGTGGCTCGAGGCGGACACGCGGGTTGCCGCTGTCTATTACCCGGGACTCGAACGGCATCCGGACCACGCCATCGCGAAGAAGCAGATGCGCGGTTTTGGCGGAATGGTCTGCGTCGACCTCGGCGGGGGGTACGATCGCGCGGCGCGATTCTTCGACCGCCTGCAGGTGTTTCGCCGCGCCGCAAGCCTCGGTGGCGTCGAGAGCCTCTGCAGCCTGCCCGTGCTGACATCGCAATGGGGACATACGGAGGAGGAGCTCGAGCGCGCGGGCGTCACGCACAGCATGGCGAGATTGTCGGTGGGACTCGAGGATCCGGAAGACCTGATTGCGGACCTCGACCAGGCGCTGGCGTAGGGCGGCCCTTTATGGGCCGCCGAAGGGCCGGTATAACCGCCGTCCTATCGCGCTACCGGCTCCTTCCGTTTCTCTGCTACCGGCTCGTGGAGGAACTGCTCCGCCATCTCGGCGATGCGCGCCGTGATGGCCGGGCCGTGGAGCTCGCCGAACTTCTGGCGGAACTTGTCGATCGGGACGACCGCCTTCGCCATCGCGCGGTGCCCGCCGGCGCTGCCGATATCGGCAAACCAGCGTTTCACGAATTCACCGGCGTTTCGCGAGTACCCGAGATTACGAACGCTGATGATGAGCGAGTCGGCAACGACGCCCGCGATGATCGTCCACTTCACGTCTTCGAGCTGCAGGAAGAAGTCGGCCGTATAGGGAATGAAGTCTTCGCGCGGCGCTTCGCCGATGAACGAACTGAACACCTGCTCCCGCATGATCCCGCCCTGGCTCGCTCTCGTGACGTACTGAAGCCGATCGAGCGTGATTTCCGCCCCTTCCATCTTGCGGATCAACGCGGCGTCGGCGAGCGGGTACAGGAATGTGAACGCTTCGAGATCCACGCGGTTCGTGTGCCGCGCAAAAAACAGCGTGTCGGACTTGATCGCGTACAGCATAGCCGTCGCGGTCCGTTCCGAAATGTTCACGTCCACGGCACGAAGATGCTCGGTGAGGATCGTCGAGGTCGAGCCGTAATCGGCGCGAATGTCTTTGTACGCGGCGCTGTATCCCGTCTGCTCCGGGTGATGATCGACCACGAGATCGACACGGTTGAGCATGCCGCTGAAATAGTGCGGTTGCACGTCGACGGTGGCAATGCGCTCGAATCCGCCGAATTGCGCAGGGGTGATCTTTTCGACGTGGATGTCGAGCATGTTCGCCATCCGGAGGTTTTCGGGGCGCGTAACTCCCTGGATGGCGCCGATAATTGCAGTGCTCTTGGTGCGGCGCAGCAGGTTCCGGAGCGCAAGGCCGCTCGCGAGGGCGTCGGGATCGGGCTCGTTGTGGAGCAGGATCAGCACTTTCTCGGCGTCCTGGAAGTAGCGCTGATACTGCTGTACACGGGCACGAGTCATGGATCGGCTGAGTTCGGTGACGAGCGCAGGGCGTATCAGCTCGGGCAGATCGAGGTGCGTCACCTCCGGAAATTCCGCCCGCAGCGCGCTGCTGGATTTGCCCGGGTTGGTATGAAGAACGTACACCAGCGTGCCGCCCGCGTCGCGAATCGCCGCCAGCACTCTTCGGGGACTCCGGCGGCCGTTGTCTTCGACGATGAAGCAGGTGTTGGGGGAGATGTCCGCTTTGAGGTAGGTGTCGATGCGCCGGGGATCGCCGGCGCTCGCCTCAATCCCGGCGTCGTGTAGCCGGCGGGCGAGCGGCCGGCTTTCGACGAGAAAGTCGACCTCGAAACTGGGCAGCAGGACGGTATCGAGCGACCTGATAACGAGCTCGTCCTGGCAGATAGCAAGGACGCGCATGTCAGGAACCGTACGCGATCATGACCAAACGGACATTATACGCCTCGGCTCAGCCGGCTGTTTCGGCGCTCGCGACGGCCGCCGTCCTGCTGGCGAGTCCGCTTGCCCTTCGCGCTCTGGGCCAGGAGGCCGCCTGCGCCACCTGTGTCGCCGTGACCCTGTCGGCCGATCAGGCGATGTCGCTTCCGATGGAACTCGGCGGCATGGAAGTGCTCGTTCGAGTAGCTCCAGACGCCGAACGCGGTGCCATCGATGCGATGAAGTTCATTGAAAGCCGGGGCGGCCGCCCGGGTCTGTTCGTCACCGCGCTGCCGGATTCGAGTCCGGACGCGGCGGCTCTATCGCAAGCCCGCCGAGTCGTCATCGCGGTCGCACCACCTGGCACCGCGCAGGCGGCCGACGAGTATGCATTCTCGTTGAAAACGCGTTTGACCGCCGTGCGTGGCGCGGCTCCCGGAACGACGACGATCGGACTCGCGGCGGATCGGGCGACCCTGACGTTGGTCCTGGCCCGCGAGCTGGGGTCTTACGTCGATTTCGTGGTAATCGACGGCAATGCTCCCTTCGATGCGCCGGGGATCGAGATCTGGCGCACGATCGCGTCCCCGTCGGCCTCCGTCCAGACCGTGTTGTCGCTGACCAAGACGGCTCCCGAGATTACGCACTGGTTGTGGGAACTGCCGCAGGATCCGACGACGGCGGAAGCGCTCGTCGCGGAGCTTGCGCGAGTCGCCGCGCTGCCCGCGGGCATCGAGCCGGGTCAGGCCGCGGCCGGCGAACACGTCGGCGAAAGCGTCGACGTCGTCGGGACGCGGTCGCTCACCGTCGATGAAATCATCGCGCGCCACCAGGCCGCGACCGCGCGGCAGGCGGCCCTCGTCCACGACATCGTTTCGAGTGGCACGATGACACTCACATTCGAGGCTCCGGGCTTTCCGGCGCCGGTCTCGATTGGCGCCGACACCACCATTTACACCGGCGGCGGCCGGACGGAGATCGAGCAGCGCGAGATCCGAGTGAACGGAATTGCGTTCGGCGGTCGGACGCTTCCGCGGCTGCCGATCATCGAGCCGGAGCGCGTTGCCTCGCCTCCGCTCGCGATCGAGCTGACCAATCGGTACCGGTATCGGCTGGCCGGGCGGGATACGGTTGGCGGAATGCCTTGCTACGTTGTTGCGTTCGAACCGGATCCGAACCGACCTGACACCGGTGAGCCGCTGTTCCGCGGTCAGGCCTGCATCGCGACCGACTCGTTCGCAATGCTGAAAGTCTCGGCCGCGCAGACCGGCCTCCGCGGTCCGATCGTGAAGTCCGAGCAGACCGACGAATTCCGGCAGGTGCAGCCGGGCGTGTGGCTGCTCGCCCGTTCCGATATCCGCCAGATGTACGAAGGCGCCGCCCACCGGACCCCCATTCACCGCGTTCTCGAGATCCGGCGGACCGATGTCAACCCGTCGGATTTCAAGGAACGCCGCCGCCGCGCCTATGCCGACGCACCTGTCATGCTTCGCGATACGCCGCAGGGGTTTCGCTATCTCAAGAAGGGAACCGAGCCAGGCAAGGAGGCGCCCGACGTCGCCCAGCGATCCGATCGCGTGCGGACGCTCATCGGGGGAGTGATCATCGATCCGAACATCTCCGCACCCCTGCCCTTTGCCGGCGTGAGCTACGTCGACTTCAACCTGTTCAAGACCGGCACGCAGTTCAGCGGGTTCTTCGGCGGCACCTACGGCCAGCTCGCCTTCTCGGTGCCGTCGCTGGGAGGAACTCGCTGGCAGCTCGCCGGACAGGCATTTGCCATTGCGTCCTCGTATAACGACCGCGCGTTCGACAACGGGCGGGAAATCTACGAGGAAGACATACATCAGCGACCGTCCTCGGCATCGGTCTGGGTGCTGCGTCCGCTCACGGCGAGGGTCTCGGTTCGCGCCGGCTACGATCTCGATTACACTCACCTGTCACGAGGCGATCAGACCGCATCGGACTTCGTCGTGCCGGCCGATCAAGTCGTGCACGGGCTGCGCGTGTCGGTCGATCTGCAGCGTGCCGGGTGGAACGCATCGGCGTGGTGGAACCCGGCGCGTCGCACTGGATGGCACGCGTGGGGCCGAGGGCGTCCCGGCGAGTACGATTCATCGCAGCGAGATTTCGAGCGCTACGGCGCAAGCGTCGCGCGTTCGACGGTGTTCGGGCCCCGCCTGGTCGGGCGCGCGGAGGCGGCGTGGATGGCCGGAAACGACCTCGACCGCTTCAGCCGCTACTCGTTCGGCACGTTCGATAACCGGTTACGCGGCTATCCGTCGGCGCTGATCCGTTACGATCGCGGAGGCGTCGTGCGCACCGCGCTCGCATGGGGCGCCGCCAAACTCGTGCGAATCGATGGTTTTCTCGATGCCGCGTGGGCGCACGATCCCGCCTTCGGCCGCGGGCTGCGCAACTATACGGGAGTAGGCGCCGCGGTCGAGGCGCCGGCTCCATTCGGAACGCTGGTGGCGATCGAATGGGGATATGGCTTCCGCGGCGTCAACACGAACGGTTCGCTGGGTACGCAGGTCCTCCGGATCAGCGCAGTGAAAGTCTTTTGACCGAGAGGTCACCCATGAAACCCCTTGCCGCCGTATGCGCGAGCCTGGTACTCGCGTCGGCTTCCGTGACGTCGCAGCAGGTCCCCATCTTTCGATCCCACGCCGATCTCGTCAATTTCGGCGTGGTCGTCACCGACAAACAGGGAGAGCCCATCACCGGCCTCAGCGCCGATGATTTCGACGTGCGCGAAGAGGGGAAGCCGCAGACGATCAAATTTTTCGCCGCCGGCGATCCGGCGAACGCTCCGCCGCTGCACATCGGCTTCCTGCTCGACGCGAGCGGCAGCATGGAAGACGACATCAGAGACGTCCGGACCGCCGCCATCAAATTCCTCAATACGATGGACAAGGCGGAGGACATCACGCTCGTGGACTTCGATACCGAGATCCGCGTCGCGCGATACGAGCAGAGCGACTACGGCCACCTCATCGAACGGATCCGCGGACGCAAAACGGACGGGTACACGGCGCTGTACGACGCGTTGGGTGCGTATCTGGGCACGAGCGCCGACCAGGACGGCCAGAAAGTGCTGATCATGTACACCGACGGCGGCGACACGCGCAGCACGATGACGCTCAAGGACGTGCTCGATCTCCTCAAAGCCTCTGACGTCATCGTCTACGTCGTCGGATATCTGCAGCATCAATCGAGCTCGCAGCAGACGCCGCTTCGAATGGAGCTGTCGCGCTTCGCGCAGATGACCGGCGGGCTCGCCTTGTTCCCTTCGAGCGCCAAGGAAGTCGAGAAGATGTACGAGAAGATCGAGCGCGAAATCGCCGCGCGCTACAGCCTCGGCTACACGTCGACCGACACGCGCACCGACGGCATGTGGCGCAACGTCGACATCCGGCTGAAACGGGCTGATTTGAAGGGAGTTCGACTGCGCACACGCCAGGGGTATTTCGCGCCGCTTCTGAAGAAGGACACCAGGTGAGCTGTGGTACGATTTTCAGATCACGATGGCGTCCAAGTACGACCAGTTCAGGCTGGTCACGGAGTTCGAACTGCGCGGCGATCAGGCCCGCGCGATCGACGAGCTCGTCGAGGGGCTGAACCGGGGCGACAAGGCGCAGGTCCTGCTCGGCGTCACCGGGTCGGGGAAGACCTTCACGATGGCGCAGTGCATCGCGCGGGTGAATCGTCCGACGCTCGTGATGGCGCACAACAAGACGCTCGCGGCGCAGCTCTATCAGGAATTTCGCCGCTTCTTCCCTGAGAACGCCGTCGAGTACTTCGTCAGCTATTACGACTATTACCAGCCCGAAGCCTACGTTCCCACGACCGACTCCTACATAGAAAAAGAAGCCATCATCAACGACGAGATCGACCGCATGCGGCTGTCCGCGACGCGATCGCTCTTCGAGCGCCGCGACGTCATCATCGTCGCGAGCGTGTCGTGCATTTACGGCCTCGGATCCCCGGAAGCGTATTACGGGATGATGCTGCCGCTCGAGCGCGGGCAACGCATCGACCGCGAGCAGATTCTGCGCAAGCTCGTCGAAATCCAGTACGAGCGCAATGACCACGAGTTCGCGCGCGGCGTGTTCCGCGTCCGCGGCGACATCGTCGAAGTGCAGCCGTCGTACGAAGACACGGCGATCCGCATCGAGCTGTTCGGCGACGAGGTCGACGAACTGGTGGCGTTCGACCCGCTGACCGGCAAGACGATCCGGAAGCACGACAAGATCGCGATCTACCCGAAGAGCCACTTCGTCACGTCGCGAGACCGGACGAAGGCGGCGATCGAGACCATCAAGGCGGAGCTTGCCTGGTATCGCACCGAGCTCGAGACCGAGGGGAAAGTGCTCGAGGCACACCGGCTGCACCAGCGGACGATGTTCGATCTCGAGATGATCAAGGAGATCGGGTACTGCCACGGAATCGAGAACTACGCGCGCCACCTCACCGGGCGTCAGCCCGGAGAACCGCCGCCAACGCTGCTCGATTACCTTCCGCCGGATGCGCTGACGATCGTCGACGAGAGTCATCAGACGGTTCCGCAGGTCCGGGGGATGTATCACGGCGATCGGTCGCGCAAGGAAGTGCTGGTGGCGTACGGCTTCCGGCTGCCGTCGGCTCTCGATAATCGTCCGTTGAATTTCGAGGAATGGGAGTCGCGCGTCAATCAGCTCCTGTTCGTGTCGGCGACGCCGGGCCCGTACGAGCTGCGCCGATCGGGCGGCGCCGTCGTCGAACAGATCATCCGGCCGACCGGACTCGTCGATCCCATGATCGACGTGCGTCCGGTGCGCGGGCAGGTGGACGATTTGCTCGCCGAGATACGCGACCGGGTGGCCCGGGGCGAGCGCGTGCTCGTCACCACGCTGACCAAACGGATGGCGGAGGACCTGACGCAGTACTACCAGGAGCTCGGCGTGAAGGTCCGCTACCTGCATTCGGACATCGATACGCTCGAGCGCATCCAGATCCTGCGCGATCTGCGGCGCGGCGAGTTCGACGTGCTCGTCGGCATCAATCTTCTGCGCGAGGGCCTCGATCTGCCGGAGGTCTCGCTGGTCGCCATCCTCGATGCCGACAAGGAAGGGTTCCTGCGGTCGGGCGGATCGTTGATACAGACGGTCGGCCGCGCGGCACGGAACGTCAACGGCCGCGCGATCATGTACGCCGATCGAGTCACCGACTCGATGCGCGCCGCCATAAGCGAGACCGATCGCCGGCGCGCGATCCAGGAGGAGTACAACCGCGAGCACAACATCACCCCGGCATCGATCGTGAAGAGCATCGATGAGGTGATGACGAGTGTCTACGAGCGGGACTACGTGACGGTCGCGGCGGATGGCGACGCGGAGCTCTTCCGTTCTCACGGCGAGCTCGAAGCCCACGTGACCCAGCTGCACGCGCAAATGAAAGCCGCGGCAGCGAACCTCGAATTCGAAAAGGCGGCGGCGCTTCGTGACCGGATCAAGCAGCTGAGAGCTCGCGAGCTCGGGCTCGCGGGGAGCCGCCGCTGAATGGTGGCGCTCGTCCAGAGCTGGGCCAAGGCCGGTCTCCTGGAAGTCCAGGAGTACATGCTCATGGTGGGAAAGGTCGCGCGATCGACGGTGACGCCGCCTTTCTACCTGCGCGATGTCGTGGAGCAGTTCGAAACCATAGGCGTTGGATCGCTGACGGTCGTGCTGCTCACCGGAATGTTCACGGGAATGGTGCTCGCGCTGCAATCCGGCTTCACCCTTGATCAGTTTGGCGCACGGTCGATGGTCGGGCGTCTGGTGAGCGCCTCGATGGTGAAGGAGCTCGGGCCGGTGCTGACCGGCCTGATGGTCGCGGGCCGCGTAGGCTCGGGCATCGCGGCCGAGCTGGGATCGATGATGGTGACCGAGCAGATTGCCGCGCTGCGCGCGCTCGGGACTGATCCGCTCCGGAAGCTCGTGCTGCCGCGGATTCTCGCGGGGTTGATCATGGTTCCGCTCCTCACGGTCGTTTCGGGTGGCATCGGCATGGTCGGCGGCTGGATCGTCACCGTCACGCAGCTACAGGTGGCCTCCAGCGTGTACTGGAACAGCGTCGTGAACGGCCTGTACATCCAGGACGTCTGGATGGGCCTCCTCAAGCCGTTCTTCATCGGGTTCACCATCACCAGCATCGGCTGTCACGTCGGCTTGCGGACGCGGGGCGGCACGCAGGGCGTCGGCCGTTCGACGACCAACGCGGTCGTTGCCGCGTCGGTCGCCGTCATCGCCGTGGATTTCTTCGTGACGAAGCTGCTCATCGTGTTGATGTACTGATGGCGATCGCGCAAGCTGCCCGTCCGCCGTTGCTCGAGGAAGCGCTTGGGCCTGGGGGCCCAATCGTCGTGTTCGATGGGGTCGATCTGGCATTCGACGACAAGCCGATCCTCCGCGACGTGTCCTTCACGCTGAAGACGGGACACACGAAGATCTTTCTCGGGGCGAGCGGGGCGGGGAAGTCGACGATCCTCCGGTTGATTCTCGGCCTCCTGAAGCCCGATGCCGGGTCGATCTTCGTCAACGGCGATCGTGTCGACAACATGAAGGAAGACGACCTCATGAAGGTGCGCGCCGACCTGGGCATGGTGTTCCAGGAAGGTGCGCTGTTCGATTCGCTCACCGTGCGCGAAAACGTCGGTTACAAGCTCTTCGAAGAATCGGCGATGCCGATCGAGGAAGTGAACCGGC
>JBKPTT010000221.1:0-28209 GCA_046735635.1 Acidobacteriota bacterium
AGTGATACCCGAGCTCGTCTTCGCGATCGGTTACTTCTTCCCACTCGTCGCCCAGGCCCACGATGGCGTTTGCGGCGGCAGCGGTTTCTTCGACCGCCGCATTCGGGAACCTCTTCGCGAGAACCGTCAGAACCTTTTCGCGATCGATCATGGGCGTGGCTCCTGGTATTGGCGACGGATCGCAATGCAGATGCCAGGACAGCCTCTGTGCACCACGCGGACAAGCGTCAGGATTTCCCAGAGAATCCCGCGAACGGCATCGGAAAAACCGGTGCGCGGCGATTCACGCGGGTCATGTCGCCGGAAATCCGCACGCTACCAGCCGAACACGGTGACGGCCACGCCGACGGCGGCAATGATGCTCCCGGCCGCGACGTCTCCGTACCGGTTCAACCATCTGCCGTCCAGCCGTGCGGCGGCGGTTCCGGCGGCGAGGACGAGGCCTACCATCGTCGCGATCGTCGCGGCTTCATACGCACCGACGACGACTGCGGTCCGAGCGGCACCGAGCGGTGCCGCGGCGAAGAGAATCGGAATAACGGCGATACAAGGGTCTGCCGAGAAGAGCACGAAAAGCGTCCAGGCCGTCATGGAGCCAGCGCGAGCGTCGACCTCGTCGCGGTGAGCGTGGCCGAGTCCGTGCGCGTGGGGATGATGATGTGCAATCCCGCCATGATGGTGCACATCGGCCAGCCGGCGCGACAGCGCCCGGTGCAGGCCCCAGAGCGCGTACGCCAGGCCGAACGCAACGAGGAGGACGCTTGCAAGCGATTCCATGCGCCGCCCGAGCAGCTGCAGCATCTCGAGGCCAAACACGAGCCCGAGCAGACCGAGCATGACGGACGCCGTGACGTGACCGAGACCGCAGAGCGCCGTCGTGACGGCGACGCGCGCTGGAGGCCAACGTCGCGCGCGTGCGAGCGCCACGAATGGAACCCAGTGATCGGGCGCGAGCGAGTGCAGCGATCCGACCGCGATCGCTGCGGACGCGAGGACTGCGGTGAGGCCCTCAAACATGGACGTGATGCTTGATGGCTGACGGAAGGTCGGAGGGGGCGGCCTCTGTTTCGACCGTCAACAACCATTCGATCCAGGAAGCCACGCCCTGCCCCGTTCGAGCCGAGACCTCGATCGCGCGAGGCACCGGCATCACGCGCTCGAGGGATTCGCGGATTCTCGCGACGCTCACGTCGGGGAGATGGCCGAGCAGATCGGTTTTCGTGATCACCACCAGGTCGGCCGACTTGAACATGACCGGGTATTTGAGCGGTTTGTCCTCCCCCTCGGTGACCGAGAGCAGGACAACGTTGGCGAACTGCCCGAGGTCGTAGACCGCCGGACACACGAGGTTACCGACGTTTTCGATGAACAGGTGATCGACGTCCTTCCATGCCAGATCGTGCAGCGCGTTGTGCACCATGGCGGCGTCGAGGTGGCATGCCGACCCGGTGGTAATCGATCGTGCGCGAATGCCAGCCGCATCCAGCCGCTGCGCGTCGTTGTCGGTCGCGAGGTCCCCCGCGAGGGCGGCGATGCGCCGTACCCCGGCGAGCGCATATGCGGTCGCTTCGAGCAGCGCCGTCTTCCCCGCGCCTGGTGATCCCATGACGTTGACGGCCAGAACCCCCGCGGCCCGGAAGTGCTCGCGATTGTGAGCAGCCTGCCGATCGTTGCCGGCGAGGATGCGCTCGTGAAGCGTCACTTCCGTGCGTTTCGGGTCGGGGCTGTCGCATCCACACGTGCCACACATCACGCAACCTCCATCTCGAGACTCTCGAGCACGATTTCATCGCCTTGCAGCAGCTGCGCGGCGCCGCCGCAGCCGCATCGCAGCGAGGTGTGATGCCGAATGCGCCGTCGGCATCCCGTACAGGCCCATTCCGCCTCGACACGCGCGATCTCGAGCGGCGCGTGCTCGCAGACGGTCCGATCCCGGAACGTGAGATAGGCAGTCTGCAGAAGCTCCGCGTCGACGCCCGACAGGTCGCCGATACGAACGACCACCCGCTCGACCGACCGTGCCCCGCGCGCTCGCGCCTCGTGCTCGATCCGATCGACCAACGCCTGAACGATCGAGTACTCATGCATCCTTCGACTCCGCTTTATTTCTGACGTCGCTCAGGACAGGTCCTTCGGCTCCGCTTTTATCTCTGACTTCGCTCAGGACAGGTCCTTCGGCTCCGCTTTATCTCTCCTTCGGCTCCGCGATTTCGCTCACGGCAAGAACTGCCTGGAAGTCGGGACGCTCCTTTCTCAGGAATGCACGCAGCCCTTCGGCAAACTCGGGACCGTCGGCCGCACGTGCGAGCTGGATGATCTCCTGCTCGAGGTGATGATCGATGCGATCGATTCCGGCGGCCTGATTCAACAGCGTCTTCGCCACACCGTACGCGTGCGTCGGGCCGTTCGCGAGCTCCTGCGCCAGCGCGCTGACTTCGGCGTCGAACGTGTCCGGAGGATGGACGGCCGTGATCAACCCGAGATCGAGCGCACGCCGCGCGTCCAGACGTGGATTGAGGAGAAGCAGCTCCAGGGCGCGGCGCAGGCCGATCAGACGCGGCAGGAGAAACGTCGAGCTCTCGGCACCTGTCAGCCCCGTTCGCGAGTAGGCCCACTCGAACGTGGAGCGCTCGGATGCGATCACGAGGTCGCACGACATCGCAAGGCCGAAGCCGCCCGCGCCTGCGATGCCGTCGACGGCGGCGACAAACGGCTTGGGTGCACGCCGAATCTCGGAAATCGTACTGTGCAGGTACCCCAGGATCTGAGTGAAGATCGCCCCATATCCCTCGCCAGGTTGCGCTGTCGCCGCGCGCAGATACGCGCGATCGCCGGCGTCGCCGCCTGCGCTGATGTATTTGAGGTCGGCGCCGCTGCAGAACACACCGTTCGCTCCACGAAGAACGACAGCGCGAGCCGAGTCGTCGCGCGCGCACTGAAGCGCAGCCTTGCGCAGGTCCTGCGCCGTCGCCACGTCCAGAGAATTGAAGCGCGAACGTCGGTCGATCGTGATGACTGCGACGCCGCCTGAACGATTGACGGAAATAAAGCTCATCTCAGCAGATCCTCGGCAGCAGCTCCCCCTCCGCTTCGGGGAGCACACGGCGTCCGAATCCCGTGTCCACAACTACGCTTCCCTCGAAATCGGCGGTACAGACTGCCACGACCGACGCGTCACGGCCGAGGGGGTGCTCGCGGACTGCACGCAGAACCGCGTCAGCAGCCGCCTCGCGAACGCCGATGAGCGCCTTGCCTTCGTTCGCGATGAGCAGGGGGTCGATCCCGAGCAGCTCCGCGGCGCCACGGACCTGATCGCGCACCGGCACGGCCTGCTCGGTCAGCACGATGCCGACCTGGCTTTTGGACGCGAGCTCGTGCAGCGCGCCGGCAATCCCGCCGCGCGTCGGATCCTTCATGGCGACAACGTCATCACCGCCAGCCGCGAGCGCCCTGCGGATCAAGCCGTTCAGCGGCGCCACGTCCGACCGCAGCGTACCGCCGAAGTCCAGCTGATGGCGCGCCGCCATGATCGCCACGCCGTGATCGCCGACCGTGCCGGTCACGATGATCACGTCGCCCGCACGGAGTCCGCTGTCCCGAACCACGCGATCGGCCATCGCCACACCGGCGGTCGTGATGACGAGACGATCGACTTCGCCGCGGCCCATCACCTTCGTGTCGCCAGTGACGATCGAGGCGCCCGCTTCCCGACACGCAGCCGTCATCGAGGCACGGACTTCCCGGAGCGTTTCGAGCTCGAGGCCTTCTTCTGCGACCACAGCGCAACTCAAGCCGAGCGGCTCGGTGGCACCCATCATCGCGAGATCGTTCACCGTGCCGCAGATCGATAGCCGGCCGATATCGCCGCCCGGAAAGACAATCGGCTGGATGACGTGCGCGTCGGTCGTGAAGATCAACCATCGGCTGCCGACGGGAATCGCGGCGCCGTCGTCGAGCGCCGCCGCAATCGACGATTCGCGATCGAGGAGCACGTCGGCGATCAGCCGTCGCATCGCGCGGCCGCCTGCGCCGTGTTTCATCGCAATTCTTGCCGACACCAGGGTCGTCGTCATCTGGGGTCTCCGCTCGGAGAGTATGTCGCGGCAACGCTGACGCCGACCGACTCGGCAAGCCTCGTCTGACGTCCGTACTGATGCCAGATGCGGCATGTGCCCTCGCTGCTCACCATGCATGCGCCCACGGGGGTGTCGGGCACGCATTCGTTGCCGAACAACGCGCAGTCGGCCGGCGAGGCGATGCCAGACATGATGTCCCCGCAGATGCACTGACCCGCCAGCAGGGGCGGCGCCTGCGCCCACAGCTCGGACAGATCGATGTGGAAACGGCGTCGCGCGTCGAGATGCGCCCACTCCTCACGCAACCGGAGATTGCCGCTGGGCACGAAAGCTATGCCGCGCCATCGTCCGCCGGTCGGGGCGAACACGCGCCACAACTGCTCCTGGGCGCGCAGATTTCCCTCGGGCGTCACGCAGCGCGGGAACATGTTGACGACGGTCGGTTGTCTGTCGCGGACCAGCTCGACGAGGCGTACGAGCCCGGCGAGAATGTCGAGCGGCTCGAACCCGGCGACGACAACCGGCAACCCGTGACGCTCGACGAAGCGCTCGAATATCCGCGAGCCGGTGATCGTCGCGGCGTGCCCCGCCGCGAGAAAACCCTCGACGCGGGTGTCGGGCATCTCCGCGACAATCTCCATGACCGGGGGGATGTATTTGTGCGCCGACAGAATGAAGAGGTTTGCAGGCGGATCGCCGAGCACCACGGCGGCCGTGGCGACCGCCGTGGTCTCGAACCCTGTCGCGAAGAACACGACAGGCTCTCTCGTTTGCCGCGCGAGGTCGACGGCCTGCGCGACGCTGTATACCACGTCGATGCGTGCCCCTTCCGCTTGCGCGTCCTCGAGCGACTTCGAGGACCCGGGGACTCGCAGCATGTCTCCGTAGGTCGCGATCCGCACACCTTGCCGCGCGAGCGCGATGGCCTCGTCCACTTCCGGCTGATCGGTGATGCAGACGGGGCAACCCGGGCCCATGATGACGTGCAGGTCGCGCGGAAACACCGCGCGAAGCCCGAACCGCGCAATCGCCTGCTCGTGACTCCCGCACACGTGCATCACCGATACGGGCGAGCGGCCGATCTGGGCCGTCACCCTCGCCAGCGCCGACGTCAACTCTGCGGCGCGGACGGGGTCGCGGAACTTCAGTTCACGTTCAGGACTTGAGCGGGTCATCCGAAGCTCCCCCACCAGTCGCGCCGAGCTCGCCGCGAACGTCAGCGGCCATCAAATCGTCGTTGGCGGCGTCCGCCGCATCGCGTACGAGTTGTTCGTACAGCGCCAGCGTGCCTTCGATGTCGTCTTCAGGGATCCGTCTGATCGCGTAGCCGACGTGATTGAGGATGTAATCACCCGGCGCGACCGGTTGATCGACGAGCTCGAGCCGCACGATGCGGCGCACGCCGAAAAAATCGACCGTCGCCAGCAGTCCGCCGCTCGCGATTGATACGACGCGTCCGGGCACGCCAAGACACATGGCTCACATCCTCGCTGTTTCGTGCGCTATCGCGTCGGCGATGACCGCCTGCCCGAGCGCAATCCCGCCGTCGCCCATCGGAACCTTCGAATGCGTGTACGTCCTGCAGCACGGCGCGAGATCGCTGACGATGCTTTCGGCAAGACGCGCGTTCTGGAAGCAGCCGCCGCTCAGCGCGATCGGCATGCGGCCGAATTCACGAGCGATGGCGCGAACGACGTCGCCGGTCGCTGCCGCGAGCGTGTTGTGGAAGCGGGCGGACACCCGGGCTGGAGAGTCTCCCCCCACGAGCTGAAACACCGCATCGCGAATCGCCGGACGCAGGTCGACTTGCCAGGGCGACCTGTCCATCGTGACGTGATAGCTGTAGCGACGATCCTCGAGCGGGTCGGCCGCCAGGCTCCACTCCATCGCGACCTGTCCTTCGTAGGTGGCTTGCGGCCGGAGGAGCCCGATTGCGCCGATCGCGTCGAAGTAACGGCCAACGCCGTGCGCAAGAGGGGAATTCACCTGCGCCGCGATCATCTGCCGGACCACAGCGATGTCGGCGCGCGGGATGGAATCGAAGAGTCGCAATTCGTCGATCGGCGCCTCGCCTTCGAACGCGTCGTCGAGCAGAGCGACCGCGATCCGCCACGGCTGGCGAATCGCCGTGTCGCCGCCGGGCAGCGGAATAGGGCGGAATGTCGCGACGCGTCGAAATCGCGTGTACTCCGCGACGAGAAACTCGCCGCCCCAGGACGCGCCGTCGGTTCCGAGGCCGGTGCCGTCGAATGCTACGCCGATGACCGGACCTTCGAGGCCGTGTTCGGCCATCAGGCTTGCGATGTGCGCGTGGTGGTGCTGCACTGCGATCGTTCTGACGCCTTCACGCCGGCGCGCATAATGTGTGGACAGGTACTCAGGATGCAGATCGTGCGCGACGATCTCCGGTTCGAACCGCAGGAACTGCTCGAATCGCGCGATGGAGTCACGATACGCCGCGAAAGTCTCGAGATTCTCGAGGTCACCGATGTGCGGACCGAGGCACGCCTCCGTTCCGCGCAGCATCGCAAACGTGTTCTTGAGGAGCGCACCGCATGCGAGCACGCGTCGGAAAGACGGACGCGCGAGCGTGATCGGCCTCGGCACGTAGCCGCGCGACCGGCGCAGGACCGCCGGCCGGCCAGCGATGACGCGTGCCACTGAATCGTCGCAGCGCGTCACGATGTCGCGGTCGTGCATCAGGAAGACATCCGCGATCGCCGAGAGGCGGCTGAGCGCCTCGTCGTTCCGATACGCAATCGGCTCCTCTGAGACGTTCCCCGATGTCATGACGAGCGGACGACCGACGGCGTCGAGCAGCAGGTGGTGCAGCGGCGTGTACGGCAGCAGCAGCCCGACGAGCGGGTTGGCCGGCGCCACACCGTCGCAGATTAACGGCGAAGCGCGCCGTGCAGCGAGGACGATCGGACGTTCGACGACGCCGAGCAGGCGCTCTTCCGCATCCGTCAGGTCCGCGACCGCCTGCGCCTGCTTGACATCGCGAACCATCACGGCGAAAGGTTTCTCGTCGCGATGCTTGCGCGAACGCAGACGGCCGACCGCTTCGCTCGAGCTCGCGTCGCACGTCAGGTGAAATCCGCCGACTCCTTTGACGGCGACGATTCGCCCGTCCAGCAACGCGTTGACGACAGTGTTCAGCGGATCGCCGGGAACGGCTGATCCATCGGGAAGCGTAGCGGTGAGCTTCGGACCGCAGACGCGGCACGCGTTGGGTTGCGCATGGAACCGTCGGTTCTCCGGGTCGTCGTACTCCCTCTGACACGCGGGGCACATGCCAAACCCCGCCATCGTGGTATTGGGGCGGTCGTACGGGGCGGACGAAGCGATCGTGAAGCGCGGTCCGCAGTTCGTGCAGTTGGTGAACGGGTAGCGGTAGCGGCGGTCGCGTGGATCGTTCACCTCCACGGCGCACTGCGGGCACGTGGCCAGATCGGGAGGAATCGCCTGCCGCGTTTCCGCTCGCCGCTCGCTGTCGACAATCGTGAACCCGACGTGCGATTGAAACGGAATCGGCGACGTGGTGACCGCTTCCACCACCGCTGCCGGCGGCCCCGAGACCCTCAGCTGGTGGACGAACGTGTCGATGGCTTCGGCGGGACCGAACGCGTCGATCGTCACGCCCTCGGTGTGGTTTCTCACTGTTCCGGTCAGCTGGGCGTTGCGCGCGGCGCGGAACACCCATGGACGATATCCAACGCCTTGAACGGTCCCCCGGACTTCGATACGACGGCCTTCGGCGGCTGGTACCCTGGCGAGCGATCCAAACGGAAAGAAACGCATGTAGCTGCGCGTCGCAAGCGAAGTGCCACGGCGGACCCGCAGCGAACGTCGTCAGATCCGTGGAAATCCAGCGATTTGCGGGAGATATCTGTCCCTCTGACGGGTTTCCGTCAGCGCCCGCGGGACCGCCCGCGTGAAAATCAGCGGCGCTGGGGAAATCTCGTGGGGTCAGACCAGGGTCAGACCGGGGTCAGACCAGGGTCAGACCGGGGTCAGACCGGGGTCAGACCAGGGTCAGACCCCTCCGGCTTGCGCTCCCACCACGTTGACGGCTGACGTGGCACTCCGCGAAGGACAGGACCGATTGCGCGCGCCGTGAGCTCGGTGACGACCCATGCCACCGTCGGCGCGAGCGCTGCCCTCACAGGTCGGCTCAGTTCGACGCCGACCTCGGTCGATTGCGGAATGACGCCGACCAAAAGCACGTCGCGGGGCGCGGCGCCCGCAACGGCCGCAGTGAGGAGGGCCTCCTTGACGCCGGGATCGTGGGGACTCAGCCGGGGCTGCACCGCGTCGGCGAGAATGTCGGCGGACCCGAACACGCGGATGTCACCCGCTGCGCCCTCGGCGCGAACGGTGTCGACGATGAGGAGCAGATCGACGCCGCACACGTAAGGAATCAGGTCCAACCCTGGCGTGCCGACATCGATCACCTCCACCTCGGGCGGCATCACGTAGAAGGCTTCGATTAGCCGAACGACGTAGGGCCCGAAGGCGTCGTCGCCCATCAGCACGTTGCCCAGACCGAGGACGCGCGCGCGCATGGCTCAAAGCGCTCGGACTTTGACGATCTCGCGCCCCGCGGGGTCAAACGTGTGAATCGCGCAGGCGAGGCAGGGATCGAACGAGTGGATGGTCCGAATGAGCTCCAGCGGCCGCTCGGGATCCGCAACCGGGTTGCCCACGAGAGACGCTTCGTACGGTCCGGGCTGTTCTCGTTCGTCGCGTGGCCCAGCGTTCCACGTCGACGGCACCACGGCCTGGTAGTTCGCGATCTTGCCGTCGCGGATGACGATCCAGTGCGACAAGGTGCCGCGCGGCGCCTCGTGGAAGCCGAAGCCGCGCTGTTCACCGGCGGGGAATGACGGCGGATTGAAGATCGCGGTGTCCCCCTTGCCGATGTTGTTGACGAGCAGGCTCCAGTGCTTCTGCGCGAGTTCGGCAATCACCTGCGTACGGATCATTCTCGCGGCGTGGCGACCCAGCGTCGAATGCAGCACGGCAGGCGTCAGCTTGGCTTTCGCGATCGATCCCGCCGTGTCGAGTGTCTTGTTCGCCCATTTGACGGTCAGGTCGTGGCCCGTCGCGACGCCGACGAGGACCTGCGCGAGCGGGCCGACCTGCATCGGCCGTCCGTCGAAGCGCGGCGCCTTGACCCACGAATACTTCCCGTTGTCCTGGAATGCCGTGTAGCGCGGCACCGTCTCTTCCTCGTACGGGTGCTTCGTCCAGCTGCCGTCGTACCACGCATGCGTGATGTTCTCCGAGACGTTCGTCCGGAAGTACTCCTCGTCGAACCGCGTGATGCGATGGACCTTTGTCAGATCGCCGTCGAGAATCGTTCCGCCCGGAAGATCGAAGGTCGTCGCTTTGGCGTCAACCGGCATGTCTGGCACGGCGAGATAGTTCGTCACGCCCTTGCCGTAGCCGAGCCAGTCGGCGTACATCGCGCCGATCGCGCACACGTCCGGGAAGTACACGTTCTGGAAGAAGCCCTGGACGTCATCGAGGATGTCCTTGATGTGATAGAGCTTCTCCATATTCAGCGTCGCCTGGTTGTCGAGATTGATCGCGTTGGCGACGCCGCCGACGGCAAGGTTCTGGATGTTCGGTGTCTTGCCGCCGAGGATTGCGACGATCTGGTTCACCTTGCGCTGGTACTCGAGCGCCTCCAGGTAGTGCGCCACGGCGAGCAAATTCACTTCCGGGGCTAGCTTCATCGCCGGATGGCCCCAGTAGCCGTTGGTGAAGATTCCGAGCTGGCCGCCGTCTACGAATCCCTTGACGCGATCCTGCACGGCTTTCAACTGCTGACGGCTGTTGCCGGGCCACGTCGAGAGTCCGTCGGCGAGCGACGCCGCTTTCGCGGGATCCGCCTTGAGCGCCGACACCACGTCAACCCAATCGAGCGCCGACAGATGGTAAAAGTGCACGAGGTGGTCGTGCATGGCATGGGCTGCGAGAATCAGGTTGCGAATGTACTGCGCGTTTGCCGGCACCTCGAGATTCAGCGCATTCTCCACCGCGCGCACGGAGGTGATCGCGTGCACCGTCGTGCAGACGCCGCAGAACCGCTGGGTGAACAGCCACGCCTCGCGCGGGTCGCGGCCGACCAGAATCCGCTCGATGCCACGGAACATCTGGCCCGACGACCACGCCTTCTTCACCACGCCGCCGTCCACTTCCGCATCGATGCGGAGGTGACCTTCAATCCGTGTGACGGGATCCACCGTGATACGGGCCATCAGACGCCTGCCTTTTCCACTTGCGCGCGCGGGGCTGCCGCGCCGGTCATGATCGGGAAGTAGTGAACGATTGCGGTGTAGGCGAGCAGCTCCATCGCGACCAGACCCGCGGTGATCGTGATTTCACCGAGACTCGGGAAGTAGGACCAGTGCGCGCCCGGCTGGAAAGCCACGAGGAACGTGTCGAACCGGTACAGCGTGCCTCCGAGCGCAAGACAGCCGGCGGCGCGGAAGAGCGTCGGCGCGTGCATCACGCGGGACCGTGACGCAAGCACGACTGCGGGGATCGCGAAGAGGGCCAACTCGATCCAGAACAGCGCCGCGTACGAATCCATTGTGAAGGCGAGCGCCAGGTCGCCTCGGACGGCCAGATCGATCACGCGCAGCGCGATGAAACCCACCTGCAGGGGCACCACGACTTTCGCGATCGATGCAAGCATCGCCGTCTCGAACTTTCTCCCGAGGACGTGGTGTGAAAACAGGTTCTCCATGACCACGACGGCAAAACCCATCGAGAGCGCCGAGGTGAGGAAAAGCACGGGCAGGAACCACGTCTGCCACAGCGGATGCACCCGCGGCCCCGGAAGCATCATCAGCGTTCCGAGCGACGACTGGTGCAGCGTCGGCAACAGCACGCCGAGCGCTATCACCCACGTCAGGCCGCGATCCACCGGACCGGTCAGCCGGCTGGCAATCTTGTGGAGTCGTGACCCGGGATCGCCGCGCCATCGATCCAACGCCGCCGGCGACAGCTCGATCCACAAGACGAACATGTACGTCGTGATGCACAAGGCGACTTCGAGGAGCGCCGAGTCCGGGTTCCAATGCCAGAAGTACAGCGGAATCTTCCAGATCATCCATGGACGCCCGAGATCGAGCGCCACCGACACCCCGGCAAGCGTGTAGCCGAGCGCACTCGCGAGGATGGCGGGGCGAACCAGCGGATGGTACGCGCCCTTGTTGAAGATGTAGACGAGGAGCGCGATGCCATAGCCTCCGCAGGCCAGCGCGGTGCCCGTGACGACGTCGAACGCGATCCACAGTCCCCATGGATAGCCGTCGTTGAGCGCGGTGGCGGCGCCCAGGCCGGCAGCCATTCGATACAGCATGGCGATGACGCCGACGCCCGCGATGACGGCTAGTGTCCTCGTCGTCCGATTCATCGTGAAGCGGCCGACCGGCTGTGCACCACGAATCATGGCTGCTGCTCCTCGGGAGGCTTGCGCCAGCCTGCGTTCTTCCGATTCCTGAACGTCGCCGCGCTCAGCGCCGCATACAGCACGGCGGGCATGATGAAGTACTTGTCCACCGCGTGCTGCACCGTGCGAGCGCGCCGCGCCACGCCCTCATCTCCCAGCGTCGGCAGCCCGAGCTTCTCGAATGGAACGTGCGACAGGTACAGCACCTGGGTTCCCCCGCCATCGGTCTCGCCGTACACCTTCGGGACGTATTTGCCTCCGCCTTCGGCAATCCGCCGCTTCGCTTCCTCGAGCAGCTCGGCACGCGGACCATAGATGACCGCCTTGCGCGGACAGACCTCGGCGCACGCTGGGATACCGCCTTCACTGATGCGGTGCCGGCAGAGCTCGCATTTCACGATGCGCGGATTGAGCTTCGCCCATTCGAATTTCGGGACGTTGTACGGACACGCCATCTCGCAGTAACGGCAGCCGACACACAGCGTTGCGTCGTAGGAGACGATCCCGCGCTCGCGCTTCTTCAAAGCACCGAGCATGCACGCGCTGGCACACGCGGGGTCGAGGCAGTGCATGCACTGCGCTTTCATGTAGGACTGGTTTGCGCCCTCGCGATACACCTTGATGATGTTCTTGGTGCGCGCGTTGAGATCCAACGGAGCCTGGTAGAGCCCGTTCGACCAGCTGGTATCCGGTTCCAAATCGTTCGCCCGTGCGCACGCGCCGACGCACGCCTTGCAGCCGATGCACAGCGTCGCGTCATACAGGAGCCCGACGGCGTCGGCAGGGGCGGCAGCGCGAGTGGCAGCGCGCGCGGACGTCGCACGCGCCATCGTCGCGCCGGCCACGACCATGCCTTTCAGGGCCGTGCGGCGGTTCATGCCCACGCTACACCTCCGCCTACTCCGAGGAGTCGGGCTTTTCCGCCCGATCGAGCCGCTTCGAAAATGCGTAGCCGCCGCCGACAAGACCGCCGACGAGCAAGCCGGCGACGCCGGTGGCGACGGGGTTGATGCGTCCCTGTTCGGAATGGATTGGCGGATACGTGTCCGGCGGCGCAGGCCTCGCGATGTCGACGGTCGCATGCATGGGCACGCGGAAGGCAATCTTCTGCTCGGTACAGCCAACGCACGGATGGCCGATTCCGATGGGCCAACAATCCGGAACCTCGCCGAAAGACACCGTCGAGCAGTTCGCGTGGGTCTGCGGTCCTTTGCAACCGAGCTTGTAGAGGCAGTATCCCAGCCGATGTCCTTCGTCGCCGAACTGCTCGGCAAAGCGTCCCGCATCGAAATTCGCTCGACGGGGACAGCTCTCGTGAATGGTGTTGCCGTACGCGAAGAGCGGCCGCCCCTCGGCGTCGAGCGCGGGCAAGGTTCCGAACGTTGCGTACTGGAGGACCGTCCCGAGCAGGTTGTACGGGTTCGCCGGACAACCGGGGATCGTGACGATCGTCTTCCCCTTCAGGATCTGCGGCGCGCCGACGGCGCCCGTCGGGTTCGGATCCGCCGACGGTATGCCTCCCCACGATGCGCACGAGCCGATCGCGATAATCGCTCCGGCCTTGGATGCAACGTCGTTCAGGATGTCGACCGCCGTGCGCCCCGCGATCATGCAGTAGATGCCGTCGTCTTTGGTGGGGATCGCGCCTTCGACCACGACGACGTATTTGCCGGCGTGCTGCGTCATTGCGTCGTGGAGCGCCTTTTCAGCCTGATGGCCGGCGGCGGCGAACAGCGTTTCGTGATAATCGAGCGAAATCAGATCGAGAATCAGCTCCGCGACACCCGGATGCGAGCTGCGGAGCAGGGACTCGGTGCAACCGGTGCACTCCTGAAAGTGCAGCCAGATGACCGAGGGCTTCAGCCCTCGAACAGCGGCTTCGACGATTTTCGACGCTGCGGTGGCCGACAGGCCGATTGACGCGGCCGCCATCGTGGCAGCCTTGACGAAATCGCGCCGAGAGATGCCGTGGCGGCCGAACGGGACGTGCGGATCTGCGCTCATCGTCACTCCTGTGCAGACGTGCGACAGGCAGGCCGTCCCGTGACCTGGCCTCGCCGAAGTCAGATTTGGAATGTCCAGCAATCAAAGTGCCGGCGATTCAGCGCATGGAAACCGAATGTTTCGGAGTGCTTCGACGCCCACTCGTGAGAGAAGTCGCGGCTTTTCGGCAACCGCGAGCCTGTGAGACGGCTCGATGACGGGAATCCGTCGATCTACCGACCCAGCAGCCGCAACACATTGATTTTCCGCGCAATTCCGCCAAGCACACCCGTTGCTTCAGAGGTGTCGGAGGTCCCTTCACGTGAAAACAGACGCACCCTGGATCACCGTCGACGGCAATGAAGCGGCGGCACGCGTGGCGTACCGCCTCAGCGAAATCATCGCCATCTACCCCATCACGCCGTCATCGAACATGGGCGAGTTGTCCGATGCGTGGGCGGCCGAGAAGCGTCCGAACCTCTGGGGTGCCGTCCCCACGGTCGTCGAGATGCAGAGTGAAGGGGGCGCCGCGGGAGCACTTCATGGAGCGCTCCAGGCGGGCGCGCTCGCCACCAGCTTCACGGCGAGCCAGGGGCTGCTGCTGATGATCCCGAACATGTTCAAGGTCGCCGGGCAGCAGTTGCCGGGCGTCCTGCACGTCAGCGCCCGCGCCGTCGCGACGCATGCGCTGTCGATCTTCGGCGATCACAGCGACGTCATGTCGGTGCGCAGCACCGGTTGGGGCCTCCTGTGCTCAGGCTCGGTGCAGGAGGCGCAGGACCTCGCGCTTGTCGCGCATGTCTCCTCGCTCAACACGAGCCTTCCGTTCCTGCATTTCTTCGATGGCTTCCGCACATCGCACGAGGTCTCGAAGATTCGTGCGCTGACCGACGAACACATCCGCATGCTCGTCGACGAGCAGAGCATCTCCCGGCACCGAGGCCGCGCGCTGTCGCCCGATCGTCCGGTCTTGCGAGGATCTGCGCAGAACCCGGATGTGTTCTTCCAGAGTCGTGAGGCTGTGAACCCGTTCTATTTCGACGCGCCGACGATCGTCGAATCGGCGATGGAGCGGTTCGAAGCGATCACGGGCCGCCGCTACCGGCTATTCGATTACGAGGGCGCCCGGGACGCCGAACGCGTCATCGTCGTCATGGGTTCGGCGGCGGAAACGGTCGGCGAGACCGTCGCCGCGCTGGTTGCGCGTGGAGAGAAGGTCGGCGTGCTGAAGGTGCGTTTGTACCGGCCGTTCAGCGCGATCCACTTCGTACGCGCGCTTCCCGCGAGCGTCAAAGACATCGCCGTCCTCGATCGAACGAAGGAGCCGGGTGCGCTCGGCGAGCCGCTCTACCAGGACGTCGTGACCGCGATTGCGGAATGTCTCGACAACGCGCGAACACCGTTCAGATTCTTCCCTCGCATCATCGGGGGCCGCTACGGGCTCGGATCGAAGGAGTTCACGCCCGCGATGGTACAGGCGGTGTTCGCAGAGCTCACCGAACGTGCGCCGCGCCCGCACTTCACGGTCGGGATCTGCGACGACGTGAGCTTCACCAGCCTGCCGTACGTGTCGTCGCCGACGCACGAATCGCCGGGCGTGGTCCGCGCCGTGTTCTACGGCCTCGGGTCCGATGGCACGGTCGGCGCGAACAAAAACTCGATCAAGATCATCGGCGAAGAAACAGATCTGCACGCCCAGGGCTATTTCGTCTATGACTCGAAGAAGTCCGGCTCGACGACCGTATCGCACCTGCGATTCGGGCCGCGTCCGATTCGGTCGGCGTATCTCATCACTGAAGCGGAATTCGTCGCCTGCCATCAATGGGAGCTCGTGCACCGGCTCGACATCCTCGAGTACGCGGCCCACGGAGCAACGGTGCTCCTGAATACGCCGTTCGGTCCCGACGACGTGTGGGACGAGCTGCCCCGGAAGGTGCAGCAGCAGATTCTCGAAAAGGATCTCAAGCTCTACGTCGTCGATGCCACCTCCATCGCGGCAAAAGCTGGCATGGGGAAGCGCGTGAACACCGTCCTGCAGACGTGCTTCTTCGCGATCTCCGGTGTGCTTCCGCGCGAGCGTGCAATCGACGCGATCCGCCGGGCGGCGAAGAAGTCCTACGCCTCGAAGGGGGACGCGGTCGTCGCGGCGAATTTCGCCGCGATCGATGCGGCACTCGACGGTCTGCACGAGGTGCAGCCGGGCGCATTGACCGCGGACGAGAGGGAATCCACTCATCTGCCGGAAAACGCGCCGGTGTTCGTCAAGCAGGTCACAGCGGCGCTCATCGCTGGACTTGGCGATCAGCTGCCCGTCAGCGCGATGCCATCCGATGGCACCTTCCCCACCGGGACGACTCGATGGGAGAAACGCAACATCGCGGAAGTCATCCCGGTGTGGAACGAGGTCTCGTGCATCCAGTGCAACAAGTGTGTGTTCGTCTGCCCGCACGCGGCGATCCGCGCGAAGGCGTACGACAGCGAGTTGCTCGAGGGCGCGCCCGCGACATTCCACTGGTGCGATTACCGCGGGAACGAGTTCTCCGGGAAACCTGTCGGTACTGGCGTTGAGGCCACCCACGATACCAAGAACAACGGCGTGAAGTACACGCTGCAGGTGGCACCGGAGGATTGCACCGGTTGCGAGTTGTGCGTCGAAGTGTGTCCCGTCAAGAACAAGACGACTGGAATCAAGGCACTGCAGATGCAGCCGCAGCGTCCGCTGCGCGATGCCGAGCGATCGAATCTCGAGTTCTTCCTCGAGCTGCCGGAAGTCGACCGGGCCGCGGCGAAGGCGAACACCGTCAAGGGAAGCCAGTTCCTGCAGCCGCTCTTCGAGTACTCGGGCGCATGCACCGGCTGCGGTGAAACGCCGTACTTGAAGCTGGCGACGCAGCTGTTCGGCGACCGGATGGTCGTCGCGAACGCGACAGGCTGCTCCTCAATCTTCGGCGGAAACCTTCCGACGACGCCGTGGACGTGCAACGATGAAGGGCGCGGGCCGGCCTGGGCCAACTCGCTCTTCGAAGACAACGCGGAGTTCGGGTTCGGCATGCGGCTGACCATCGACGCACACGCCGCCCACGCACGTGCGCTGGTTCGGGAGCTCTCGAGCACCGTCGGCGAAACGCTCGCGGCCGAGATCGTCGATGCGGTGCAGCACGACGAGCCATCGATCTTCGAGCAGCGAGGACGCGTGGGAGAGTTGAGACGCAGGCTGAAAGCGTTCCTGGAGGCTCCGGGCGACGATTCGACGGTGTCGCTGACGTCGGCCCGGCGGCTGATGGATGTCGCGGACTATCTGGTCAAGAAGTCGGTGTGGATCGTCGGCGGCGACGGATGGGCGTACGACATTGGCTATGGCGGTCTCGATCACGTGCTCGCCTCCGACACGAACGTGAACGTCCTCGTGCTCGACACGGAGGTGTATTCGAACACAGGCGGCCAGGCGTCGAAGTCCACGCCTCGCGGCGCGGTGGCGCGCTTCGCGGCCGCCGGCAAGAGCACGGGCAAGAAGGATCTCGGGCTCCTCGCGATGATGTACGGGCACGTGTACGTGGCGCACGTCGCGCTCGGAGCGAGCGACACGCAGACCGTCAAGGCGTTCCTCGAGGCCGAGGCGTACGACGGCCCGTCGATCATCGTCGCCTACGCGCACTGCATCGCGCACGGTCTCGAGATCAAGAATGGACTCACCCAGCAGAACCGCGCGGTCGCGAGCGGCCATTGGCCGCTCTACCGGTACGACCCGCGCGGCGCGTCATCCGGCAAGTTCCCCCTGACGCTCGACTCGAAGCCGCCGAAGATCCGGATGAGCGATTACACGATGGAGGAAACCCGGTACTCGGTGCTGAAGAAGATGGATCGCGAAGCGGCCGAGCGGCTCGCGGCGCTGGCACAGCGGGACGTCGACACTCGCTGGCTGATCTACGAGCAGCTGGCCGCGATGCGACTCCCATCATAGGGGGTTGTCGTGTCGAACGAAGTATTCGTCGCCATTCTGATGGCGCTGGTGGTGGGCGCCTACGGCATATTGGCGCTCGCGGCCTATATCCGCATGCGCGGTACGCATATCGTCACGTGCCCGGAAACCAAGCAGGCCGCGGCCGTGACCGTCAACGCCGCGCATTCCGCGTTGAGCGGCGTGTTCAATCCCGCCGACGTCGAGTTGAGCGCGTGTTCGCGCTGGTCCGGACCACCTCGATGCGATCAGGCGTGCACGCCGCAGCTGGTCCGGTCGCCGAAAGGGACGACCGCGTTTCAGATGGTGGCCGACTGGTACGCGGGCAAGCAGTGCGCCATGTGCGGCCGCGACATCCCGCCGCTCAGCCACTTCTCGCTCGAAGCGGGCCTGATGAACGTCGAATCGAATGTCACGGTCGCGTGGACCGACGTGCCGCCCGAGCAGCTGCCGAAGCTGCTCGAGACGCACGTGCCGGTCTGCTCCTCGTGTCATCTGATCGCATGGTTCCGGCAGGAGCACCCGGACCTCGTCGTCGATCGCCATCGGATCAACGACACGGAAACGACCGTGCACTGAGGGGCTTCGCCGCGACGCGCCCATACCCGCCGCGCCACACAGAAGGTGGCTGGCACTTTTCCCGCAAAGAGCCAGCCACCTTTTCTGCGTGCATTGGGCTGGGTCGGCATCGGAAGCGGCTGATGCTGAACGACTTACGGCGAAAAGCACCTGGCACGTCCGACGCGGAGGTTACGCGCTTCGAAAGAGCTATTCTGGACTGGAAAGAGCACAGGGGGTCGGCCATGCCGAATGAAGTTGTTCTCGGCGTCACGATGGCGCTCGTCGTGATTGCGGTCTGCGGCGGAGCGATGCTCGGCTACGTGCGGTTACGACGGAGGCGGAGCGGATCGCGAGCAACATCGCACAGAGGCCATGCGCAGTTCGCGATGGTTGCGCATTGGTATGCGGGGAAACAGTGCAGCATTTGTGGCCGTGACATCTCGCCTCTCAGCCACTTCGGGCCGCCGGCCGGATTGCTGCGCAGAGAATCGTCTTCGTTGAACACAATCTCGTGGCTGGACGTACCGGCCGATCAGATCGCCAGGACACTCGAGACCTACATACCGGTCTGTTCGTCGTGTCATCTGATGACCTGGTTCCAGCACGAACATGCGGACCTCCTCGTCGATCGGCACAGGAACCAGGACGCGGACGTAACGGTCCACTGACCCGCCGAAATTCCCGCCGAAAGGTGCGGGGACGAATCGGGTCTGCCGGTTCAGCGAGTCGAGGCGCGAAACCCTCCCTCGAAGATTACCGGCGCGCCACCGGCGACAAGGCAGCCGCGCTCGCGTCGATTCAACTCGCGAACAGGCCACTCTGGCAGCGGAGAGAATCCCGCGAGCTCCAACTCGCCGACGAGTTGAGCCTCGGTCAGGAAACACTGTGGCTGCCCCGAAAACTCCGTGAAGACGAAAGTCTCGCCCGAGATTGGGAGGCCAGCTTCAGGGATGGTGTTCCGCGAGAACGTAAATACGAAAAGCAGCGCGCCGGGCCTTGCGGCGCGGGCGGCCTCTTTCACCGCTGCCCGAAACTCTTCGCCGGAGCGCGCGAGATTCCATATGCCGTGCGCCACGATGAAATCGAACATTCGATCGCAAACCGGCAGCGCGTCCATTGGCGCTTCGACGAGCCTCACGCGATCGGCGATGCCTTCCTGAACGGCACGATCGGCAGCGGCCCGGAGCATCGGCCGAGACAGATCCGTTCCAACAACTTTCCACCCGCGTGCCGCGAGCGGCACTGCGTTCCTGCCTGCCCCACACCCGATGTCGAGCAGGAGGCCGGGCCCTGCACGCTGACTGGCGACATCGGCTAGCGCGATCAAGCGCGGGTTGGGCGGCGATTGGGCGAAACCCGAGACCGTCTCCGGGCGGCTCCATGATGATCCGCTCATGACGCCGAGGGCGCGACGATCGCGTCGCTGGTGCGCTTGGTGACCAACGCGTTGCCGTTACGGTAAGTCGTGGCGTTCGACCGGAAGGTCCGGATCGGTCGCGGCAGCGGTTTCGAGCTCTGCGACCCACTCGACCCAGTCGTCGCCGAAGAGCTCGGCCGGATGCGGCGTACGGATGGTCCCGTTCCCGCACGCCAACTCGTCGGCCGCGCAGTATTTGTCGCAGCCCCAGCAGATCCGCTCTGGATGCCGTGCCTGCAGGGGCGCGCGTTTGATCTTCAATTGCCCTCGTTGGCTATGATTGCTGCATTCCTCATGCCGACGGCCGAAGAACTCCTTCGTACGACGCCGATATTCAGCCGTCTGGCTCCTGCAGATCGCCTGAGCATTGCTGCGGTTTCCACGGTGAAGCGCTACGGGCGGGGCGACACGATTTTCGAACAGGACACCCCGTCCGAGGCTTTTTACGCAATCACCGCCGGACGCGTGAAAATTTTCAAGCTCATGCCGAACGGCAAGGACCTCATTCTCGAAGTCTTCGGCCCCGGCGATCCGCTCGGTGCCGTCGCCGCATACATGGGACGTCCCTTTCCCGCGACGGCTCAGGCACTGGAAGACACGACGTGCGTCGTCATTCCGCGGCCTGCGTTCTTCCGGCTGCTCGAGCAAAACCCCTCGCTCGTCCGCGGGCTGCTGCTGGGCCTCACAACCCGGCTCGTCGAGTTGACGAACCGTCTGGCGGAGCTGACCGGCGGCCGAATCGAGCCCCGCTTCGCCCGTCTGTTCCTCAAGCTCGCGGATCAGATGGGACGGCCCGACCGAGGCGGCACATTCATCCCGATTGCGCTCTCGCGTCAGGAGCTTGCCGACATGACGGGGACGACGATCGAAACCTGCATCCGCATCATGAGCCGCTGGGGAAAACAGGACGTCGTCCGCACGGATAAAGACGGCTTCCTCATCGTCGATCGCAAAGGCCTTGAAGCCCTTGCGCTCGAATGATGTGACGGTCATCACGCACGCTAATAGACCAGAAACCCTTCGTATGACGCATGTCATACCGCGCCGGCCAGAGAGTTCGTACCCTGCCGGCATGACGATCCACGACGATCTGGAAGCGTTGCTGGAACAGCAGCGCGCGTTGCTCGCCCGTCTGGACGCGCTCGAGCCATCGGCGGCCGAGGTACTCGAGCTGGGAGCGGAAGTACTGCGTTTCGCCGAGCAGGAGGAGCGCGCGTTTTTTCCGCTGCTCCCATTGCTCGACCCCATCGCGCGCGCGGAGCTCGGTCACGAGCACGACGAGCTGACGGAAGACCTCGAGCTGCTCGAATGGCTCGTCGCGACGACACCGGAGTCACCCGACGTCGAAATCCTCGCCCACGCGTTGATCAAAAGGGTTCGCAATCACGTCGATCGGGACGGTCGTCTGTTGCTGAGAGCGAGCAAGCTGACCCTCCCGAGCTAGGACTACTCCGTGTGAGGGCCAGCGATTTTCACCGGCCTGCGGTCCCTCCACTATCCTGGGTGCACGAAGGACGCCGCGTTCGGCACCAGCTCGAAGTACACGGCATCGGGCAGCTTCGTTTCCCAATAACCTCGCCACCGTGCATAACTCACCACGCCGACGAAGATCAGCACGACCATCGTAGCGACCGACCACGGCGCGAGGACGGCGGGACGCCGCCGCGTGCCACATGTCAGGTCCAGCGCTCCCGCGGCGGGGCAGACGGCAACGCAGGACATGCATGCGGTGCATTCAGCCGAGCGGATCGACAACGCGGTATCGACCGGCAGGCCCGAGGGACAGGCCTTGGCGCATTTCGCGCAGTCAATACAGAGATCCGCGTTGCGCCGAATGCGGGCGGGACTGACGAGTGAGACCATGCCGAGCAGCGCGCCATAAGGACAGAGAAAACGGCACCAGACGTTCTTCACGAAGACGGAGGTCACGATCAACAGTGCGAGGACGACGGCCGTCGCACGCCCCATGTGCCGGAAGAAATCGAGCATCTTCACGTCGGCGACGGTCCCGTACGGGCTGGAGAGGAACGTCCGGATGTCCGGCACGCTCATCGTGACGACGACATAGACGAACATCGAGAGCAGGACGTACTTCAGGCTGCGCAGCGCTATGTCAGCCGATCGCGGAAGGGTTGCGGTACGGCCGAACGCAGCTTCTCCGCCCTGCCACAGCCACTCCGACAGCGTACCGACCTGACAGATCCAGCTGCAGAACGCCTTCCTGCACACGAACGCGATCGCCAGAAACGCGATGAGCATGAACATGCCGGCCGCATGCAACGCCGGAACCTCGCCCGTCATGAGGAACGTCTTCAGGTTCATCAGCGCCGCAATGGGCAGCCACGCTTCGACACCAGGAGGGCGGCTCACCCTCGGGGCGACGCCCCCGCTCTCGAAGTACCGCACCCAGAGCCAGAACTGGATTGCGACCAGGGTGGTAATCGCCGCGAACACGACCTGAACGCCGAGTCGCAGCTGTTGAGAGAGGTCGCCACGGCGGCGTGTGAATGGCTTTTTCAGGCGCGGCTCGGCGACTGACGGCGAAGACGATCGCGCGGCGTCACGTGGGGTCAACGCGCCTTGCGAGGAGCGATAGAACACTACGGGACACGAGACCGGAACAGAAGAGGCCATCGCCGCCGGCCGACGGGTTATCGTGCGGTTTCGAGCGTCACCGCTCTCGGGAACAACACGTTGTTCTCGAGGTGTACGTGTGCGTGCAGGTCCTGCTCGAACGCTTCAAGCTCTTTGAGCGTGATCGCGTAAGTCGTGCATGCGTCGGAAGGCTCCGCGTAGTCTCCGGTCAGCTCGCGGATCCGCCCCATCGCGCCGCCCGCAGCCTCGTGCTCCATCTCCATCATGTGAATGGGGTTGGCCACAGTCCCGAAAGGCGCGCGTGGCGCGGACCGGTTCTCGTCCGCCGCACTCGCCAGCGCCGAGATGAACGGGAACAGGATCTGCTCCTCTTTCCACATGTGTCCGGTCATATCGTCGACGACTGCCGCGAACAGGCGGGCAACTTCGACGAGCTCGGGATGGCGCTCGCCGTGGACACGCGCAATCTTTTCGGTGTGCGCCGCAATCGTCGGCAGCGCCTGACGAACGTAGCTGTGGTGTTTGGTGACGATGTAATCGATGAGCTCGTCGGGCGTCCAGACGGCGAAATTCGGAATCGTCGAAGACGGCTCCGCGAATGCGCGATGCAATTCTGCCAACACCTGAATCGTATCTACGCCTGCGGCCCTGCACGCTTCGTTCAGTGGCTGCGCGCCCCCGCAGCAGAAGTCAATGCGGTGGCTATCGAACACGGCGGCCGCTCGGAAATCAGCGGTCACGATCTCTCGGATTGGGGTCTCCAGCGTAGCGGTCATTCTCCCTCCTCGATAGGTTCAGGCTACTGAACACGGGGGCAAGGCGGTATGACGGGCGTCATACCGCGGCTCGCGCTATCTCGCGTTTTCTGCCGCTGCCACCCCAACGACCGTGTTCGACGCGGGAGCGGGCTCCCACGGCGGGAGCAGCTTCAGCAGGACGGCGAGGATCCCGAAAGGCAGCATCATCAGGAGAATCGCCGGCAACAGCCCCTCGCGTGTCGCAAATCCCATCTTGTAGCTCGTGTACCCCAGAAAGCTCTTCGAGAAGAGCTGCCCGCCGATGACGACGTTCCAGCGCATCGCGAAAATTCCGACGAGCGTCAGTACGACGGCCGTCATATACATCCGCACGCGCACGCGCCCGGCAAACTTCGTCAGCTGGGTAGCCGCCAGCAGCGCGAGCGGCACGAGCGTACCCACCACAATCTGCAGCACGATCTGCGATGTGAAGAGGCGCGTCTTCACCATGAAATCGAGCGCCCTGAACGATTCGTCCGCCTCGTAGATCCGATGAATGAGGTCGATCATCTCGAGCGAGAAATCGACGATGAACGCGTAGAACAGATATTTGGCGACCGTGTCGACGCACAGCATGTCGATCGCGACGCCGCGCAGCTTCGAGGTGAGCACGTACAGCAGCAGTACCATTGCGATGCCGGAGACGATGGCGGAGAAGAGGAACACGATCGGCATCATCGGCGTCGACCACCAGGGGTTCGCCTTGATCGATCCGAAGATGAACCCCACGTACCCGTGCAGCATGAAGGCCGACGGAATGCCGACGATCGTCACGATGCGGCCCACCTTGTCGTCGATCCGGAGCGACGCCTCGCTGATGTTGTCGGACCCGAGCGTCAGCACGCCGTAGAGCAACCGTTTGAGGCCTCGGCTCGCCCGCCACGTCAAAACGAGATCCTTCCGGTAGTCCAGCCAGATCTCGACGACCAGCACGACCATGAGGTACCAGAGATATACGAATCCGAACATCGCCATCGCCGACGACGTGTGAGGGGTAAACAGCATCTCGAAGGACCGCTCCGGATGCCCCAGATGCATCTGAAGCGGGAGCGGCGCAACGAGCAGAAACGCGAGCGCGGTCAGCAGCGCAAGACGGTAGGTGGGCTTGACGGCCTGCACCATGAACACCCGCTCGAGCGATGCGAGAATGAACGCCCCCGCGACCAGTCCCGTGATGAATGGATAGAGCACGATGAGGACGCTCCACTGGAGCTCGACCTCGTTCGGATACATGAAGCCGTCAACACCAGGCATATCTGAGCCTCTCTGAGTGCTGATTGCTGAATTTCGATTGCTGATTGTTTCATTCACAGGCGGCGGAGGCCGCCAAAATCAGCAATCGGAAATCGACAATCAGCAGTTCACCGGACCGCACCGTCGAGTCCGTTGTAATAGACCTTTGCGCCAGTCGCCATCTGCGGCTTCAGCACCTGGATCTTGTGCGTGCGCAGGTACTCGTGAACCGGATCGTTGGGGTCCTTCAGGTCCGCGATCTGCCGTGCGCCCGTCGCGCAGACTTCCACACACGCGGTCTTGAGGCCCTTCGTCAGTCGGTGATAGCAGAGCGTGCACTTGTCCGCGGTGTGGGTGCGTGGATCCAGGAAGCGACAACCGTACGGGCACGCCTGGATGCAGTACCGGCAGCCGACGCAATACTCCTTGTCGATCAGGACGACACCATCGATCGTGCGGAACGTTGCACCGACGGGACAGACCTGCGTGCAGGGGGAATCCACGCAGTGATTGCACAGCTTCGGCACGAAGAAGGTCTTGCCTTCTCCATCCTTGTACTTCTCGCCAAACCCGTTGATTCCGCCGTCGGGAGAATCGACAAACGGATGATCCGGGTCGTTCATGTCGATGTGATATCGCTCGACCCACGTCCGGAAGTACATCGGCTCGTCCGGGACGTCGTTCTCGATCTTGCACGCGCGCACGCAGTCGCCGCTGCCGATGCATTTCTCGACGTCAATCAGCATCGCCCACCAGTGGTCGGCTGCTTTGTAGGTCGCGGGCACTGCGTCGGGCGTACCCGCCATGACGTGCTCCAGCACGCTGGCCGTCGCGGCCGTCATGATCAGCATCTTCGATCCGATCATCAGGAAATCGCGGCGTGTCGTGTCCATCGACTCCTCTTATTCAGGGGGACGCGGATCGTGCGGCTTGTGGCAGCCTGCGGCCGTGCACGAATCCTTGGGGTCCGAGTGATCCTTGAGAACGACGGTCGGATGTCCGGACGGCTTGCCTGTGTTCGCCGCGTGGCAGCGGATGCAGAAATTCGGTTCAGTCTTCTTCGGCAGAATCTCCTGGTTGTCCACGTGCTTGGCAGACGGGCCATGGCACGTCTCGCAAGGGATTCGCTTGTGTTTCGAAGGCGCGGCCTCGTCCACCACGTCGCCATGACACTCTTTGCACGTCGTCTGGCCCGCATACGAGATCGGACGGCTTTTGATGTCGTCGATCGCCCCCGCACGGTAATGCCCGAGGGTGCCGAAGTCCTTCGGCACGAACTCCGCGCGTGCGACCGCGAACACGACCAGCCCGATGACGAAAATGGCGACGAGGCGAACGAGATGCTCGTAGTCCTTCAATGAGCGTTTCATTCAGGCTCCCGGGGATGTGGTGCCACACAAGTCTGCAATTCGGGGACCGCGAAGAACACCAGGAAATCCCGTGCGAAAATGCGGAATCTCGGATGTGCGAAAAGCCGCTGCCGGGTTCCCGGCAGCGAGCGAATGGAGGCGGCGGGCTTGCTATTCGATCTCGATCAGGATTGACCACGCGACCTCGCGCTCCACCGCCATCTCGGTCTGATCGCATTCGAAGACGATGCCCGGGAAGGTCTGGAGAACGCGCACGGTTGCACCGACGGTGACGCCGAGGACGGCGAGACGTTCGGCACGGCCCGTAAGGTCGCGCGTCACGTGCGCAATGCGGCCGCGGATCCCCGGACTGAGCGAGGCGAGCGGGGTGCCGCGCGAGCTGATACTGGTCATCGTCAGAAGCCGATGTGCAACACGTGCAGTCCGAAGTTCACCGCGGCGCCGGTGCCAATCGCAATTACCGTGACGGCGCCCAGGATCGCCATGCCGGTTTTGAGCCCGCGCTCCTTGATGATCATCAGGAGGTTCGCCACGCAGGGCACGAACAACGTCATCACCGTCAGCGCCACGACGGCCTGAACACCCGAGAGCGCGCCGCTCTGCGCCATCCGGAACAGCCCTGCCGCCCCGTAGTCGCGCCGCAGGAACCCCATGACGAACACTTCCGCGGATTCGGCGGGCAGCCCGAGCGCGCCCGTGACGACCGGACGCGCCGCCTGCGAGAGCGCCGCGAGCAATCCGAGCCGATTGAGGACGAAGAGGAGCGCCGTGCCGATGAGGAACAGCGGCACCGCCTCGCCGAGATACCAGCGAACGCGCAGGATCGTTTTGGTCAGCAGGTTCTTGAGCCGCGGCAGCCGCAGCGGCGGCAGCTCGAGAATGAAATCCGAGCGTTCGCCGGGCAGCGCCTGCGCGGCGAGGAATCCGACGAACACCATCTGCGTCAGGACCACGCCGAAGAGCAGCAGGAGCGCCCAGACCGAAATGCCGCCGAGGATGCCCATGATGGTGGCGAGCTGCGCCGAGCACGGTACGCCGAGCGCCAGGAGCGTGATCGCGATCAGCCGCTCCTTCGGCGTACCCAGGATTCTCGTCGTCATCGTCGCCATCGTGTCGCAGCCGAGGCCCAGCACCATCGGAAGAACGGCCTTGCCGTTGAGGCCCATCGCGCGGAACAGACGGTCGCTGAAAATCGCCAGCCGCGGAATGTAGCCGCTGTCCTCCAGAAAGCCGAACACGAGGAAGAACATCGTGACCACCGGCAGGACAATCGCGATCGCGTAGGTGATGCCCATCGTGATCAGGCCGTAGTCGCCAACCAGGAAGTCCCGCACGAGCGCGAGCGGAATGAACGACACGAGCTTGATCGCCGCCGGATTGATATAGCTGTTGAACAGTCCATGCTCCAGCGCCCCGACGAGCGTCTGCGCGCCAAAGACGCCGACGAACAGGTAGGTGACGTACAGCACGACTGCGAGAATCGGAAGACCGGTCAGCGGCTGGCGCACCGCCCGGTTGAGCCATTCCTGGAAGCGTCCAAGCGAGATGGAACTGATCTGCCGGTAGCGCGCGGCGGTTGCATCGGCCCAGACGAAGTGGTCGCGTCCTTCCGCGCGAGCCGCGCGCGGAAGGGTCGCCGATGGCAGCGCCGCGCGCAGTTCGCTGATGCCGCGTCCTTCTGGCGCGACGGCCTCGATCACGGGGATGCCCAACTGCGCAGACAATCGTTGCGCGTCCACGGCGACGCCGCGGGCATGGGCCTCGTCCAGCATGTTGAGCACGAGGATCATCGGCAGGCCGACGTCGGCGAGCTGTGACGTCAGCAGCAACGCGCGGCGAAGATTGCGGGCGTCGGCGACCTGAATGACGACCTCGGCGCCCCCGTCGGTCAACAGCTTGCGGGTAATGCGCTCGTCTTCGCTGAGCAGTCCTTCCAGCGCGTTGACACCTGGAGTATCGATGACGTCGCACACCTCTGCGCCGACGAGCGCCCGCCCCGACGTAATCGTCACCGTCGTGCCGGGATAATTCGAAACGGTCGCGTAGCGGCCGGTCAGACGTCCGAAAAAGACGCTCTTGCCGACGTTCGGGTTGCCGACCAGCGCGATTTTCAGTGGATGTGCACGCAATCGCAGGACCGAGGGCGTGCGCGCAGCGATGGCGGCCTCGGCCGCCACGTGGCAGGACATATCAGGCCCAAGGGGCAAGGCTGGTGCCGGCCGGAATCGCTCGGCCTTTAGCGCGGTTTTCAACCGCGTGCCGGATTTCCGGCACAGGAAAAGGTAAAAGGTAAAAGGTAAAAGGTAAAAGGTAGAAGGTAGAAGGTAGAAGGCAAAACGTTAAAAAGGTGAAAGACACTCCAAGTCGGTGGTGCTGGGATGGAAGTTGAAGGGAACTTCGCCGCACAATCAGCAGCGCCTGCGGCCGCAAGCGAGGGCCGGAGGGAACCCGGAGGCGAACCGACGCGCAGCGTCGGCGCCGAAGGGCCCGAGCGCGCAGCGAGGTGGGGAATGTGAAAGGGGCCCCACCGAGCGAAGTGAGAAAAGATGCGTCCGGCGCCCCATGCGCGGCCGCCGGGACTGCGGCCGCGCCGGAAGGAGGAGAGAGGCGCCGGACGAGAGCGGCGGGGCTAACGCCCCGCCCTACATGCACGGCGGTCCTGTGCGGGCCGCCGCGGTCGATTTACCAGAGATACGACATCCGAACGAACGCCGTGTGCGCGGTGTACGGGCGATAGAGATACCCGGTGTACAC
>JBKPTT010000222.1:0-5954 GCA_046735635.1 Acidobacteriota bacterium
ACCCAGAATCCGGAAAACGAGATTGCGTCCAGGGTCTCGTGGGCTCGGAGATGTGTATAAGAGACAGCTGCCAGATCGCGTCGTTCAGTTCACCGTCGACGTGAATCGCCGTGGCTTCAGGAATCGGGGTGGCGCTCACGCGTTCCGGCAGAGTCGCCGGCCCGGGGAGAAGAATCAGGCCGGCAAATATCGCCGGAGCCAAGTGCATGGTCGCTTAGACGAGCACGACTGGCCATTGGTTTACGAGCGGAACGCCAGCAGGCCGTTACAGAGACGTGACATGCGCGGCAGAGCAATCGATAATTCTCGAGCCCGCACTCGCCGCCACCGTCCGCAACTGGGACGATGTGATCGGCTTCCCATCGGGGTCGGCGGGCTCGCCATCTCTTCCTTGCGGCGCGATCCGCCGCTGGCGGTTTCGAACGCGTCCATTCGCGATGCGCTTTGACGACGTTGAACCCGCACAACCGGCAGGTGCCTTTGTCGCGCTTCTTGACCTGCTGGCGCACGTACGACGGGCTGCTGCGGATCTTCCACTCGTGGACGCAGGCATCTCCGCAAAAGGTGCGCCGGGGCGGTTTCACCGCAGCCTTGCACCAGCGGCAGATCGGCTCTCCCGCGTCGTTGCGTTCTGGAACGCCCCACTGGTCTGCCGTGACAGCGCGCGCCCGCCGTGTGCTCACGCAGGACGTATCGGTCGATCACGCTGCGTGCTTTCGCTTCTTGGCGCCGCTCTTCTTCTTCCCCTTTGCCGCGCCGCCCTTGCTCTCCAGGCTCGCGCGGAGCCGCGCCATGAGATCGACAACGTCGGCCGACTGCGCGGTTTCGCGCTCCTGCAGGTGCGCGGGTTTCCGCCCTTTTAGCTTCGCCTGAATCACCTTCATCAGGTTCTCTTTGTACTCGTCGGTGTACTTCTCGGGATCCCACGACGAGGCCAGGTTGTCGATCAACTGCAGCGCCATTTTCATCTCGGGCTGCCGGATCCCCTCGGCCTTCGGGAACCGGAATTCCGACAGCTCCGCGAGTTCGTCGGCAAAGCGCATCATCGTCAACACCATCGCGTCGCCGATGGACTCGACCGCCGCAAGATGCTGCGCGTCGCGCAGGATGATCTTCGCGATGCCGATCTTGCCTGACTCCCGAATCGCTTCCCGAAGCAGCGCGTAGGCGCGCTCGGCGCCTTTCGACGGCAGCAAGTAATAAGGTGTCTCGAAGTACCGCTCGTCGACCTCCTTCGGGTCCACGAAATCGAGGATGTCGATGGTCTTCGTTTTCTCGAGCGCAGCCGTCTTGAAGTCGTCTCTGGTCAGGACCACGAACTGTCCTTTCTGATACTCGTAGCCTTTGACGAGATCCTCCCAGGCGACGGGCTTTCCTTCAGTCTGGCAGACACGTTCGTATTTGACGGGCGCCTCGTCCTTTGCATGGAGCAGCCGAAATTTCGGGCGGTGATCCCGGGTCGCGCTGTACAGCTCGATCGGAATATTGACGAGTCCGAAAGCAAGAGACCCCTTCCACATCGAGCGAGCCATCGGGCGCACCTCCGTCAGGGGTGGCGTGCAAAAATTTGGCCCGCCCGCCGTGGCCGTGGCTCCGAAGCCGCGAAGGCGGTTAGAATCTTCTGTCCGGCGGCGTGGCGAAATTGGCAGACGCGAGAGACTTAGGATCTCTTGGCCAAAAACCGTGGGGGTTCGAGTCCCTCCGCCGCCAACCCTCGCGAGCGCGATTGCGCCCGAAGCGAGGGTTGTCTCGCCGAAGCCCGAAGGGCGAAGGCGGACCGCAGAGGCTGAACGAAGGCTGAGCTGCACACCTTCTAAATAAATGAAGTCTGAATTCATCGATATCAGCGAGACCCAGAAGAACCTCGTCGTCGAGATCCCGAGCACGGTGGTCGACGCCGAAATCGATAAGGTTGCACGCGATTACAGCAAGGCCGCGCGCGTGCCGGGGTTTCGGCCCGGGAAGGTGCCAGCCAAGGTCGTCCGCCAGCGATTCCGGGATCAGATCCTGCACGACGTGGCGCACGGCCTCATCCCGCGCGCCGTTGACGAAGCCCTTCGCGAGCGAGGGGTGGAACCAGTCGATACACCGGACATCCGTGACGTCGTCGTCGAGGAAGGTCAGCCGCTGAAGTTCACCGCGACCTTCGAGACCGTGCCACCAATCGAGCCGGGCGACTACACGACGCTGACGATTCACGAGAAGAGCGCGCGAGTACCGGAGACCGACGTCGACGAAGCGCTCAACAACCTGCGGGAGCGCTCGGCGCGCTACGAGCCGGTCGTGGGCCGCGGGATCGAGCGGGGCGATTCGGTCGTCGTAGATCTCATCCGCACCGCGTACGAGAAGCAGGAAGAGCCGCTCGTCGTCATCGCGGGCGAGGAGCCCCCGCGGGGAAAACCGCAGACCGACAAGCACGAGGGCGTGACGGTTGAAATCGGCGCGGCCGCAAACCCTCCGGGGTTCGACGAACAGCTCATGGGTCTGCGGGAGGGGTTCGACAAGACGTTCGACGTGAAGTACCCGCACGACTACGGCATAGAGGAGCTGGCGGGAACCACGGTGACCTACTCGGTCCACGTGAAGGCGATTCGTCAGCGCGTCGTCCCGGCGCTCGACGACGAGTTCGCGAAGGACCTCGGCGAGTTCGAGAATCTCGAGTCGCTGCGCGGACGTGTGCGAGGAGACCTCGAGCACGAGGCCAAGCACGGAGCGGAGCGGGAAACGCGCAGCGAATTGTTGAAGCAGCTCGCGTCGCGCGTTACGTTCGACGTGCCCGCGTCGCTCCTCGAGCGTGAAATGGACCGGCGGATGGAGGAGTTCGTGCGCCGGCTGATGGATCAGAACATCGATCCGATGAAAGTCAACGTGAACTGGGACGAATTCCGCGAGAAGCAGCGCGACGCCGCCGCCGAAGCCGTCCGCAGCGCGCTCGCGCTCGACGAGGTCGCGCGCCGCGAGCGGATCGGGGTCTCGGAGGAGGAGTTGAACGCCGAAGTCGAGCGATTCGCCGAACGGAGCGGCCGCACCGCGGCGGCGGTGCGCGCGAATCTCGAGAAAGAGGGCGGAATTGCACGCCTTTACTCGGGTTTGCGGCGCGAAAAAACGGTGGATTTCCTGCTCTCGAAGGCCACAAAGATCCCGGCCGCTTAGGCCGATAAAGTCCGAGGAGGCGTGGTACAATCCGGCTGATTAGTTTCCGTACCTGCCCCACTCCCCAGCACTTCACGAGCGTCGATTTCTTATGTCAGAACGCATGCAGCTCATCCCGATGGTGGTCGAGCAGACCAACCGCGGCGAACGAGCCTACGACATCTTTTCGCGTCTGCTGAAGGACAGCATCATCTTCGTCGGGACACCGATCGACGACAACATCGCCAACCTCGTGATCGCCCAGATGCTGTTCCTCGAAGCGGAAGACCCCGATCGCGACATCCTGCTGTACATCAACAGCCCGGGCGGAGTCGTGACGGCCGGGATGGCCATTTACGACACGATGCAGTTCATCAAACCGGACGTGGCCACCTACTGCATCGGCCAGGCGGCCTCGGTCGCGGCAGTCCTCCTTGCGGCGGGGGCGAAAGGGAAGCGGTACTCGCTCCCGAACTCCCGCATCCTGATTCATCAGCCGTGGGTCCAGGGCCTGGGGGGTCAGACCACCGACATCGACATCCATGCGCGTGAATTGCTCCGCACACGTGAGCGGCTCAACCAGATCCTGGCGCAGCATAGCGGCCAGCCGCTCAAACGCATCCAGGACGATACCGAGCGGGATTACATCATGAGCCCCGAACAGGGCAAGGAATACGGTATTATTGATGATGTCATCCGAAAAAGGGCTTAAAGCCCAGGGCTCAGGGCTCAAGGCGCACACGCAATGGTGAAAAAGGCTGGCGACGGCGAGATTCTCCGCTGCTCGTTCTGCAACAAGGACCAGAACGACGTCCGCAAGCTGATCGCGGGTCCGACCGTGTTCATCTGCGACGAGTGCGTCGAGGTCTGCAACGACATCATCGCGGACGACAACAAATTCGAGGCGCGCGGCGGCGCCCGGACGTCGCTGCCAGTCCCGCAGGAAATCAAGAAGTTCCTCGACGAGTACGTCATCGGCCAGGAACAGACGAAGAAGAAGCTCGCGGTCGCGGTCTACAACCATTACAAGCGGATCGAAATCCAGAAGCAGGCGCGCAGCCGCAACGACATCGAGCTGACGAAGTCGAACATCCTGCTCATCGGTCCAACCGGCACCGGCAAGACCCTCCTCGCACAGACGCTCGCCAAGCTCCTGTCCGTCCCGTTCACCATCGTGGATGCGACAACGCTGACCGAAGCCGGGTACGTCGGGGAGGACGTCGAGAACATCATCCTCAAGCTCCTGCAGGCGGCCGGCGGGGACATCGAGAAGTGCCAGCAGGGGATCATCTACATCGACGAAGTCGACAAGATTTGCCGCAAGGACGAGAACCCCTCGATCACCCGGGACGTCTCGGGTGAAGGCGTCCAGCAGGCCCTTTTGAAGATCCTGGAAGGCACGGTCGCCAACGTTCCGCCGCAGGGCGGCCGCAAGCACCCGCACCAGGAATTCTTCCAGGTGGACACGACGAACATCCTGTTCATTTGCGGCGGCGCGTTCGTCGGCCTCGACAAACAGATCGATCGCCGGGTGGGCAAGAAAACGCTCGGCTTCAAGGCGGACGTGAAGTCCGTGTCCAACCGGGACGTCGGCGCCACGCTCGAGATGCTCGAGCCCGAGGACATGATCAAGTACGGCCTCATCCCCGAGTTCGTCGGGCGCCTGCCGATCGTCGGCACGCTCCACGAGCTCGACAAGGCCGCGCTCATCCAGATCCTCACGCAACCTCGCAATGCCATCACGCGTCAGTACCAGAAGCTGTTCGAGTACGAGAACGTCAAGCTTCGCTTTACCGACGACGCGCTCGAGGCAATCGCCGAGGCCGCGCTGCAGCGCAAGATCGGCGCGCGCGGCCTCCGGATGATCATCGAGGACCTGATGCTCGACCTGATGTACAACCTGCCGGGTCAGAAGAAGATCCGCGAGTGCGTCATCACGCGCGAGGTCGTCCAGAGCAAGGAAAAACCAATAACGCTCATAGAAAAGGCAGGCTGAGAATTGCCAAAATCGCCGGAATTGCCAGAATTGCCATAATTCACTCGAGCAATTCAGGGAACGAAATTCTGGCAATTGTGGCACTTATGGCAGTCATGGCAATTCACTGATGGAACTTTACGAAACCCTTCCCATCGTTCCACTGCGCGACGTAGTGGTCTTCCCGCACATGATGATGCCGTTCGTCATTGGGCGGCCTTCGTCGACTCGCGCGCTCGAGCATGCGCTGCTGAAGGACAAGCGCATCTTCCTCGCCGCGCAGCACGACGCCGCGGTCGACGACCCGCAGCCCTCCGACATCTTCACGATGGGCTGCGTCGCGAACATCGTCCAGAGCTTGAAGCTGCCCGACGGCAACATCAAAGTGCTCGTCGAGGGCATCGAGCGGGCGCGTGCGGTCGAGTGGAAGGAAGACAAGGGCTTCTTCCGCGTCGTCGTCAAGGTGATCGCGAAGCACAAAGAGACGGGAGTCGACGCGGAGAGCACGATGAGCCGCGTGGTCTCGCTGTTCGAGCAGTACGTGAAGCTCTCGAACAACCTGCACTACGACGCGATGATCGCCGCAGTCCGCGTGGACGATCCGGGCAAGCTGGCCGATACGATCGCCGCCCACCTGCTCGTCGGCGTCGACGAGAAGCAGAACCTCCTCGAGATCATCTCGCCCGTCGAGCGTTTGAACCGCATTGCCGGCATCCTCGAAGCCGAGGTGGACAAGCTCCAGGTCGATCGCCGCATCCAGTCTCGCGTCAAGAAGCAGATGGAGAAGGCGCAGAAGGAGTACTACCTCAACGAGAAGATGAAGGCGATCCAGAAGGAGCTGGGCCGC
>JBKPTT010000223.1:0-9793 GCA_046735635.1 Acidobacteriota bacterium
GCGAGCGTCGCCACGGTCGCGATGAGAGGGCTCGCCATCATGTCGGTGACGAAGCGGCTGAATCCTTTCTGGCCGACGAATCCGGCCGCCTTGGCCGCCGCCGCAGCCGCGGTTTCCCACTCGAGAAGACGGCGACGCGTCACGACGAGCCGCACCATCGTCAGGGCGATCGCATGCGCGGTATCGAAGGCATGGAACGCGAGGAACGTCACCGCGAGCGCGATCTGCGCCATCGCCGTCGCCGCATCGCGGGCGAGGTTCCGGAAAAAGACGGGGATGGACTGGGCGCGCCCCGGGCCGGTGAGGAGTGCGGCAACGACGGGCAGCAGCTGGGACGCCAGGACGCCCATCACACAAGTCGTCCAGAACCACCAACGCGGTCCGGGCAGGACCGTCCATCCGGCCACCAGCAGCGCCAGCAGCATCGGCGCGACAAGACTTCGACGCAGGTTGTCGAGAATCTTCCAGCGCGCGATGAGCGGCAGGTTGTTGCGCTTCAGCCCCCGCCGGGAGGGCACGAGCGGGAACAGCCAGAAGAGAATCTGCCAGTCGCCGCGGATCCACCGGTGCTGCCGGCGGGCGTGCGTCAGCACGCTCGACGGGTATTCGTCGACGAGCTCGACGTCGGACACGAGCGCGACCCGCGCGCGAAGGCCTTCGAAGAGATCGTGAGACAGGAGCGCGTTCTCCGGCACTGAGTCCCCGAGCGCCGCGATGAACGCATCCACGTCGTAGAGCCCCTTCCCCGTGAAGATGCCCTCGCCGAACAGATCCTGGTAGGTGTCGGACACCGCGGTCGTGTAGGGGTCGACGCCGGTGTGGCCGGCGTAGAGGCGCGCGAAGAGCGACCCGGCGGCGCTCGCGAACGTCACGCTGACACGTGGCTGCAGGATTCCGTACCCTTCGGTGACCCTGCCGACGCGTGGATCGAACCACGGACGATTGAGCGGGTGGGCGCTAATCCCAATCAGCTCTCGCGCGACATCGCGCGGCAGCCGCGTGTCACTGTCGAGCGTGATGCAGTACTTGACGTGCGGCAGCACGCTCAAGTCGCCGACGGCGTCGCTGAAGCTGGTGTGCGCCGCGCCGCGAAGCAGGTGATTGAATTCTTCGATCTTGCCCCGCTTGCGTTCCCAGCCCATCCACAGTCCTTCGCTCCTGTTCCACTGCCGGCGGCGATGAAAGAGAAAGAAGCGTCCCTCTCCATGCCGCGCGTTGAGCGCCGCGATGCCGGCACGCGCCGCGGAAAGGATCTGCGCGTCGTGCGGCATGGTTTCGGCCGGAGCGTCCCGGAAGTCGCTCAGAATTGCGAAATGGATGTGGGGGTCGACGTTGCCGAGCGCCTGCACCTCCAGATGCACGAGCAGCTGCTCCACTTGCGGCACACTGTCGAGCATCGTGGGCACGATCACCATCGTGCGGAACGCGGCCGGCACCTCGGCGAACTCGATCCTCGGCAGCCGGCGCGGAGGAATCAGGTAGCTGATGCCCCGCTGCACGATCTGAATCGCCAGCTCGCTCGCCGGAACCAGCAGCAGGAGGGTGAGGAAGAACAAGGACCAGCCGTTCCAGCCATGCGCGCGCGCATACGCCAGCGCGGTGACAACGAGCGCGGCGGTGCCGGCGGCGATCGTTCCGAGGTACCCCGGTGTCGCACACCTGAAGAAAAGACGGCGGATGCGCTGCCCCGTCCCCGGCTGCCAGTCGACGCTGCGCTCGAACTGCCGGCGCCCGCTGTCGATGAGGTAATAGCCGACGTGCGCGGCGCGCGAATCCGGACCGGTTTCCGCACTGCGGCGGGCGCGCTCGATGCTCTTGAGCGCAACGCGCAGCTGGCTCTCGCCCGTCGGATCGGCGAGTTCTTCCACGGCGTGCCGGTAGCGATCGCGGCTTCGAAAATCCATCCGGCCGTACACACCCGCCGGATCGCGCTGCAACACCTGTTCGACGAGGCTGACGCTCTCGAAGAATTCGCTCCAGTCGAAGGCGGAGATGAGCCGCAGACTGCCGATGAGGTTCGCGGTCGAAGCCTGTTCGCTCGCCTGGTGGCGCCCTTCCGAGCGAATGGCATCTTCAACCGTTTGGCCTCGCGTCTGCAGTGCAGCAACGAGCTTCTGACGCAGCGCCGCGGCCGCGTCGCCGTACTCCCTGGACCGTTGCAGCAACCGAATGACGAATGCGGGATGAATGCGGGCCGGCCATTCGCTGTCCGCGGGCGCGGCGCTCCGGAGCTCGTCGGCCAGTCGATCCGCGCCCTGCCGATGCTCGCGCGTCGCCGCAAGAACATCGGCGCGGACCCGCAGGTGTTCGACGAGCCCGAGCTTCAACGCGCTCGGCCAGGCCCACAGCTCACCAATCGTCAGCGGCGCAACCGACTGAAACGCGGTGATGAAACGGTGCAGGCGCTGCGCGTCGAGATGGCCGGCGCTGGAGCGGATCAGCTCGAGTGCGAGCGCGTAGATTCGTGGCGTCCCCTCGAATTCGTCCGCGGCGATTCGGGGCAGCCGTCGGAAGAACGAGGGGGGCAGATCGCGAACGATATCGCGCCCCGCCGCCGAGACGATGTGATAGTTGTCGAGCAGCCATTCGGCGGCGGGGGACGGCGGCTCGCCGCGACGGGCATCGTCGGAGAGGGCAGTGTAGATCGCGCTCAACCGCTGCCGGTTCTGCTTCAGCCGGCGCAGATGGACGCGCGAGTTGCCGCGAGAAGGGCGGCGCGAAACAGTGAAGAGCGCGGCCAGACGCCGCGCGTGCTCCTCCAGCAGCTCGACGCCGAGCAGCTCGATGCCTGCAGCCGTGTCGCCGATTCCGTCTCCTATGGTCCCTCCTTATGCAAAGCCCAGCATACAGGCAACGCGGTCGGCCGCCATATAATCGCGGCGTGTCTTCGATCGACCATCGCAAGGACGTCCCGGCGAACCTGCGCTGCGCCGTGCTGACGATCAGCGACACGCGAACGTCGGCGACCGACACGAGCGGCGACGCCATCGTCGAGGCACTGACGGCAGCGGGGCATCAGATCGTCGCGCGTGAACTCGTCCGCGACGAACCAGCGCTCGTGCGCGAATTTCTCAGGATGCACGCGCGGGAAGCCCAGGCCATCATCACGACCGGCGGGACTGGCATCACCTCTCGCGATACGACATATGAGGCCATCTCGGCGCTCCTCGAAAAGACACTCGACGGATTTGGCGAGCTGTTCCGAATGCTCAGCTTCGACGAGATCGGGTCGGCCGCGATGTTGACGCGCGCGTGCGCGGGAACAATGGGGCGGACGATCGTGTTCGCGCTGCCAGGTTCGCATCACGCGGTGGCGTTGGCAATGAACAAGTTGATAGTGCCGGAGCTTGGCCACGTCATCCGCGAGCTGTCCCGATGACGACGATGAGGCCGATCCGCCGCACCGTGCCGCTCCAAGAGGCTCTGTCGCTGATGCTGGCGACCGCGGTACCCACCGAGCGGGTCGAACGGAGTGCAATCCGCGCGGCAATGGATCGTGTCCTCGCCGCGGACGTGATGTCGAAGGTCGACGTGCCGCCGTTCGATCGGGCGGCGATGGACGGCTACGCGGTCGTGGCGGAAGACACGTTTGGTGCGGGCCGCAGCGAGCCAAAGAGATTGCAGTGCGTTGCAACCGCGTACACGGGCGACACGTCGTTTCTCAGCCTCACGCGCGGCGAGTGCATCGAAATCGCCACCGGTGCTCCGCTGCCGCGCGGAGCCGACGCGGTCGTGATGGTCGAGGAGACGCAAAAATCAGAAACCGACGTCCGCATCTTCACCCCTGTCTATCCAGGCCAGCATGTGGGCCGCCGCGGCGCCGACATCGCGGCGGGAGAAATCATCCTGCGGACGGGCAGCGTGATCAACCCAAGCCGCATCGGCGCGATCGCGGGAGCCGGCATTCTCGACGTTCCAGTGTTCGCAAAGCCTCGCGTTGCGATCGTCTCGACCGGAAACGAGATCGTCGAGCCGGGGCAGCCGCTGAAACCCGGCCAGATCTACGACATCAACAGGTTTACGCTCTCGGCCATCACCAACGCACATGGCGGCATCGCGATCGATCGCGGAACAGCTCCCGATACGCTCGACGATCTGCTGGGCGCGATCGAATCGATGAACGACGCCGATGTGATCGTGTTTTCTGGTGGGAGCTCCGTTGGTGAGCGCGATCTGGTGCTCGACGCGCTCGCCCACGCCGGCGAGGTGATCTTCCACGGCGTCGCGGTGAAACCCGGAAAGCCCACCGCGTTCGGACGCGTCGGCGATACGCCCGTGCTCGGAATGCCCGGCTACCCTACGTCGTGCCTCTCGAACGGATACATCCTGCTGGTGCCGCTGCTGCGGAAGATCGCGCGGCTGCCGGAATACCGCCCCCACACCGTCCGCGCTGTGCTCGCCAGGCGTGTCGTGTCCACCACCGGACGCCACCAGTTCTACACGGTACGCGTGGAGGACGGAAAAGCCGTCCCGGCCTTCAAAGCCTCCGGCGACATCACGAGCATGGCGCACGCCGACGGTTACATTGAAATCCCCGCGCAAATCGACATCGTCGAAGAGGGCGAGATGGTCGACGTGAAGCTGTTCTGATGGGCCGACCGTCCAGCCTGACGACGGCGCCGCTGTTCACGCTTCCCACGCAGAAAGGCGAGAGGTGGTCGCTCTCCGACTTGCTGCGAAAAGGTCCCGTGCTCCTCGTGTTCCACCGAGGCACGTGGTGACCGAACTGCCGCCGCCGGTTCGGTGAACTGGCTCGCAACGCTCCGCAGTACTCCTCGCGCGGCGTCCAGGTGGTGGCGGTTGTGGCGCAATCGGCCGAAGCCGTCCGCACGTACATCGAGGAAACCGGTTTGCCGTTCAACATCCTCATCGACGAGACGCGCGACGTCTCCAGGGCCTACGGTGTCTGGCACAAGTTCGGTTTGGACGGCTGGAACATCGCGAGGCCAGCGGTGTTCCTGATCGATCAGGGAGGGGCGATTCGATACTCGTTCATTGCGAACAGACAGGATGAGTTTCCGTCGACCGTGGAGATCGATCGCGCGATCGGCGAATTGCCATAATCGCCGGCATTGCCAGCATTGCCATAATTTCGTTCCCTGAATTGTTGAAATTCAATTGGGCAATCTGGCAATTACCGCGATTATGGCAATTCACTTGAAGTACTTGTTGACCGCGTCCCAGTTGACGACGTTCCACCACGCGTTGATGTAATCGGGGCGGCGGTTCTGATACTTCAAGTAATAAGCGTGCTCCCACACGTCGAGGCCGAGGATCGGCTTCTTCCCTTCCATCAGCGGACTGTCCTGGTTCGCCGTGCTCTCAATCGCAAGCTTGCCGCCCACATCGAGCAACCAGGCCCATCCGCTGCCGAAGCGCGTCGTCGCCGCTTTCGCGAACTGTTCCTTGAATGCGTCGAAGCCGCCGAAGCTGGACTTAATGGCTTCGCCGACTGCGCCGGTCGGGGCGCCGCCCTTCCCCGGTCCCGTGATCTGCCAGAACATCGTGTGATTGATGTGCCCTCCGCCGTTGTTGCGCACGGCGGTCCGGATGTCTTCGGGCACACTGTTGATGCCCCGGATTAGGTCTTCGATGCTCTTCTGCTGCAGCTGGGGGTGCTTCTCGAGCGCGCCGTTCAGGTTGGTGACGTACGCACCGTGATGTTTGTCGTGGTGAATCCGCATCGTCTGCTCGTCGATGTGCGGCTCGAGGGCGTTGTAGTCGTAGGGAAGAGGTGGGACTTCGTGCGGCATTCTGCTGTCTCCTTCAACAGGCGATCTTATTACAATCGGCGGGTCTAAAGACGCGAGGCGGGGTCTAAAGACCCCGCCCTACCTTTGAATCGGTCCGTCACCCGTTCGATCGGTGCATCCCCCGTTCGATCGGTGCATCCCCCGTTCGATCGGTGCATCCCCCGTTCGATCGGTCCATCCCCCGTTCGATCGGTCCATCACCCGTCCGATCGGTCCATCTGTAGGGCGGGGTCTTCAGACCCCGCCTCTTAATTCTTGATTTCAAGCATTCGATCGAGCGCGAGCTTGGCGGTGCGCTTGATCTCGTCGGGGACAGTGATCTGGTTGTACACCTTCCCCTCGACGAGCCCCTCGAGGATCCAGAGCAGGTGGTTGGGTGAGACGCGGAACATCGTCGAACAGAGACAACCAAACGGATCGAGCGTGACGACTGTCCTATCGGGCGCGACGTCGTTTCGAAGCCGATTGACGAGGTGCACTTCGGTCGCAACGGCCCACACGCTGTCCTTCGGGCTGTCCTTGACGCAGTTGATGATGTATTCGGTCGATCCGCTTCGATCCGCCGCCTGAACAACGTCGAACGTGCACTCGGGATGCGCAACTACCTGGCCGAGCGGGTACTTCTTCCTGAAGGCGTCAATTTGCGCCGTCGTGAAGCGCGTGTGCACGGAGCAGTGCCCTTTCCAAAGGATCAGCTTCGCCTTCTTGACCTTCTCCGGATCCAATCCGCCCCAGATTTCGTTGGGATCCCACACAACCATCTCGTCGAGCGGCACGCCCATCTTGTAGGCGGTGTTGCGTCCGAGGTGCTGGTCGGGAAGCATGAGCAGCTTCTCGCCGTGCTCCCATGCCCACTTCATGACCGACGCCGCATTGGTCGACGTGCAGACGATGCCGCCGTGATCGCCGACGAACGCTTTGATCGCTGCCGAGGAGTTGATGTAAGTGACCGGAATGACGCCCGCGCGTCCGTTCTCCACGGCATCGGTCCGGACGCCCATCTCGCCGAGCTCGCGCCAGCAGATGTCGAGCTGATCGGGTGCGGCCATGTCGGCCATTGAACAGCCCGCTGCGAGATCCGGAAGAACGACCTTTTGGTGAGGCGCGCGAAGGATGTCCGCGCTTTCCGCCATGAAGTGGACGCCGCAAAAGACGATGTATTCGGCCTCGTGGCGGGTGGCGGCCGCCCGCGAGAGCTTGAGCGAGTCGCCGATGTAATCGGCGAACTTGATGACCTCGTCGCGCTGATAGTGGTGTCCGAGAATCACGACCCGCGACCCGAGCGTCGCCTTCGCCGCCGCGATCCGCGCGTCCATCTCGTCGTCGGACAGGCGGAGGTATTTCTCCGGGAGCGGCTGCCGCTCGCCGATGCTCGCCTTTTCGACTTCGGTCAGGATCTTGATATCCATTTATTGTCTGGGGGCTTCGCCCCGCAGACCCCCTACACGCGTTCTCGCGGGGCCCCTCCCCCCGCTCCGATCGCGTGGCTCGCTCGCGGCTGCTCGCTCGCGAGAGCGGCAGTCTGACACCCAGCCTCTATTGTACCAGTGTGGGCAGTTCGTCTGCGGCTTCGGGACCGGTTACAACGTTGTACAGAGTGTCGCGTTCCAGGGGCTCACGGCCTGCGATCCGGATCAGCCGGCGAATGGCTGACGTACTCATGGCCTCAGGGGTGCGCGCTCCGGCCATATGGTAAATCTTTTCCTCCTGCACCGTTCCGTCCAGATCGTCGACACCGAACCAGAGTGCTATCTGAGCCACTTCGACGCCGGTCGCGATCCAGAACGCCTTGACATGCGGAATGTTGTCGAGCATCAGCCGCGATACGGCATGCACCCGCAGCGTGTCGGTCGCGCTCGGAGGAGGCAGCTTGCGCATCTGGTTGTTGTCGGGATGAAACGCGAGCGGAATGAACGCCTGGAAGCCGCCGGTTTCATCCTGGAGCGCGCGCGCCCGCAGCATGTGATCCACACGTTCCTCGAACGTCTCGATGTGTCCGTACAGCATCGTGACGTTCGTGCGCATCCCGAGGCGATGCGCTGTCTTGTGAATCTCGAGATACCGATCGGTGCCGCATTTGTCGTGGCAGATCTTGCGGCGTACGCGCTCGGCAAAAATCTCGGCGCCGCCGCCAGGCAGAGAATCGAGGCCGGCCGCCTGCAGCTCGACGAGCACCTGCTCGTCGGTCATCTGGTAGAGATCGGCGAAAAACGCGATCTCGACGGCCGTGAAGCATTTGAGATGGATGCCGGGACGGATTCGCTTGAAACCCCGTAACATCTCCGTGTAGTAGTCGAACGGCAGATCCGGATGCAGACCGTTGACGACATGGATCTCCGTCAGCGGCTGATGTGCGCGCGCGCGAAGCTTGTCCCACGTCTGCTCGAGCGAGAGCGTGTACGATCCAGGGTCGCCCGGCTTCAGACGCGCGAACGAACAGAAGAGACAGCTCGCAACGCAGACGTTCGTCGCCTCGAGGCGGATGTTGAAGTTGTAATACGTGCGCGCGCCGTGCCGTTTCTCCCGCTCGCGGTTCGCGAGCCACCCCAGCGCAAGGAGATCCGGACACTCGAACAGCCGCACGCCGTCATCGACTGACAGCCGCTCGCCGCCGTCGAGCTTTTCGACGATGTCGCCGAGTGCGAGCGCTTGAAGACGAGCGATCACGAGATGCCCATGATCTGGACGCGCAGCGTACGCGAGCGCGGTCCATCCAGTTCCGCCACGAGCACGCGCTGCCACTGACCGAGCACGGGCTCGCCAGCGGTCACCTGCAGCGTCAGGCTGTGGCCGAGCAGCATGGCGCGCAGGTGGGCATCGGCATTTACCCGATCGCAGTCGGAATGCTGTGGATCGTTGTGCATCCAATCCGCGTGGCGATCCACCATCGTCTCGAGGAGCCGCTTGATGTCCGCGTGGAGCGCGCGTTGCGCTTCGTTGATGAACACCGCGCACGTAGTGTGCATCGACCAGAGACTCACCATGCCCTCGCGCACGCCCGACGCCGCCACCAGGTCCCGGACACGATCGGTGACGTCGGTCAGCTCAACACGCTCGGCGGTAACGACGGTGAGCGTGTCGGCCCTGATCGTCAGCGCGCCAGTCAGTGCTGACACGCTCGGGGCGGCCGATTCGGCATTGATGGCGGAGCTCTTCGTCATTCTCGAAAACTGCGCAAACGATTCATTTTACAAGGAATATGACGCGGCTGACAAACCTGCTCGCGGGCCCGAGCGGCGGGGGCGGCGCGTCTCGTTGGCGGCGATCTCGCGCCGCATGCACACGCGATATACTGAGCCAACAACTGACGTCGGGCCGGTGAATCGCAGTCACCGGCCCTGCCCGGCGATCACGCGAAGTGGGTGCGAATCCCACGCGGTGCCGCCACTGTAAGCGGGGAGTTTCGACAGCGGGTAGAAAGCCCTGACGTCCGGCCACTGTGCGACAGCATGGGAAGGTCGAGACGTTGCAAGTCGAAACCACGATCCGCAAGCCAGGATACCTGACGCCGGGCCGTCCTTTCCGCAGGCGCGAGAGCACGCCGAGGAGGAGTCCCGATGCGAATCCGATCCGTTTTTCCTTTCATTCTGCTGCTAGTCATCGCGCGCGCGGCGCACGCCGGACCCGTCACCGGACGAGTCGTAGATCCCGACGGGCGGCCGGTAGCCCACGCACGCGTGTGGATCTCGGGCGCGATCGCGCCCATACAGACCGCCACTGACGCGGAGGGTCGGTTCGCGCTGAACGCGCCAGACGGATGCCGGTGCGAGGTACACACGTCGGCGGACGGATTTCGCGCCGAGCCCGTCGCGTTCGAGTCGGCCACCGACGCGCGCGACATCGGGACGATCGCGCTCGCCGTGTCCGCGATCTCGGAATCGCTCGTGGTTTCAGCCGCTCAAGTCGAGATCCCGCTGTCGCAGGCGTCCTCTTCGGTCACCGTGATTACCGGCGAGGAGCTTCGGGAGCGACAGCTGACGACGGTCGCCGACGCGCTGCGAAGCGTGCCGGGCCTGACGGTTTCGCGGTCAGGCAGTATT